>QQUK01000340.1 GCA_008501655.1 Calditrichota bacterium | reverse complement strand
GCAGGTAATCATATCACCCCACCACTGGTGACCGGCTTCATGGACGACAACCGGTTCGTAAAACCCGAATGTTGACCCGCTCATAGAAGTTATCGTCTGATGCTCCATACCACCACCCCAGGTAAAGTTTGCATGACCATATTTTTCATCGGGGTAAGGATATGGACCGAAATTTTTAGATAAATGAGTCAATACTTCGGGAGTAACATCGTAATGAGATAAAGAATAAACATACATATCAGGGAATACTGCATGAAGAAGAGGTAATGTATCAGCTCCTGCATTATAAACCCACTCATCAGTCCAGACGGTATAATTTGAGATTGCTACCGAAAAGAGATAAGTTACCATCGGATACCGGACGGAGTAGAAAAATGTATGAGTATTATCTCCGTTCAGATTAGTAGAGTCCAGAGTTCCGTTTGAAGCCGCATACAAAGAAGTATCTACCTGAAACGCTATATAAAATGAGTCTGCTTTGTCATCATTTCTGTCTTTACATGGCCACCAGGTTCTGGCAAAATACGGTTCTGATAAGGAACTGATAACTTTTGCACCGTTTCGGATTTCAAAAGAAAACGCCTGAAAGCCTCCTTCTGTCGGATGTCCATTGTAATAAAAAGTAAAATCAAATTGTTCACCTGCTGCATAAGCATGATCAAGGGTGATGGTAACGACATCACCTGATTCTGAATAGGTCAAAGCACCATAGGTATTATCTATGATAGAATCAACATTCATTGTATTGTATAAATCTACCTGAAGTTCAGTAACATTAGGGTCGACTATTTCACCTACAAATCTAACAGAACCATAGAGAATTTCTGTCGTGTCATTTACTCTGATAAATACATCATAGAATTGGATGTCATAATTTGTCTGAGTATTTACTTCTGCTGATGCAGAAAGCTGACGGGTAACTTGTTTGTTAAATAATGTCTGTGATTTTTGCTCCCAGAGAATCTGATGAATCTCAGAAGGCGATAAATCGAGTGATTGTGAAGTTGTTTGGGCGGTAATAGAAGCTGTAATGAGCAGCAATACAAGGAGAGTACAAAGATGAACCTTCTTAAACATATGACCTCCGGAAGTCGTAATAGAATCTTCTCTAAATTATAGATTATGGTAAGTACTTAGCTAATTCCTACTTATATAGTAGACTATTTTACCTATTTGTCAAGATATTTAAACAGCAAAAAAAACGCCGATTGGAAGCTTCCAATCGGCGTAATATATATAGTTATATATTTTGTTATTTAAACGGATTTCCGCAAGGAATCGGACCACTATTGAACATATAATCTACCATATACACAATATCAGCGATATTGACTAAATGGTCACAATTGACATCCCCTACCCGCCATTCAGGTGCAGGTCCAGCACCGGAACCGAATGAATAATCAACAAAAGCGACGAGATCTGCGATATTCAGGGTTGCATCATAGTTAAAATCACCGCGGAACTTCCAGACTTTCATCGTGATTGTCACTGCTCTGGGGTTGTTAATAGCTCCCGGTGCTTCTACATAAAATGTATCGGCATATTGTCCGAAGGGGAAGCCGGATGCATGTATATTAAAACCGACAACTCCCGGAACATTACCGGAACTGATATCGGGATACATGAATGGTGGAATACTTGTTAAATCCCATTCCATACAACCACCGAATGTATTGTTAACTTTAAGCACTGCTCCCGGTACGGGTCCCTCATTCTCCATTGTAGGAATTATGTAATTGGTTGAGGAGAGATTTATCTGGGGATCCTGAAGTCCTTCAATGACATTATATTTTACAATAACTGATTGAGGAGAATTGATAGCATTCACCGCGGTTATTGTAATTGTGTCATAATATGTACCCAGAGGAAGTTCAGGGTATTTTGCTACTACAGAGACAAATTCAGGTAACTGTCCGAATTCAGTCTCAACAGTGACATAATCCGATTCAAAATCTAAATCAAATGTATATGGTTCACCACCTGAGACATTGCTTATACTGAAGTAATCCTGAACCAGCACATTTGTAATTCCCTGAGAACACTCAAAAACATTCAACTGAACGGTGTCACGATTTAAGATTATCTGAGCCGGAGTATCTATATAATGGAACTGAAAGACAACCGGAACCGGTGAGTTCAGTGCTTCCGGGGAACTTACCCATAATGTATCGAAATAATCAACACCCGGTACACCACCGGAAATTTTAAATCCGACTGAAACTGTTTGAGGTGCATTTCCTGAAGACGGAGTTACCGTAAATATCCTTGTAGAGTTTTCAGAAGTCGTAAACGACATCGCTCCGGCACCGCCATTATATACATATATATCACGATTCGGTATTGATGTCAGACCACTCGGAACAATAATATAATTAAACAGTGAATCAACTTCAATAAGAGGTAAGTCAGAACCGACAGAGAGCAGAACCGGAATTTCTACCGGGTCATTTGTTGCTGCCGGATCGGATACGATTATGGTGTCATAATAATCATTAAATCCAAGACCGGTAATATCAATTGATACTGTTACTGAGTCAGAATTTGTACCTGATGTCGGTGTCAGAGACAACCAACTTTGTGAATTTGATACTGTCCAGTTTAAGTCTCCCCCACCGATATTTGCGATATTAAAAAATTTATCTGCAGGATTTGCTTCTCCGGCCACAGCATTAAACAACAGGTCGGTAACATCGACTGCTATTGTCGGTGGAGGCGGAAGAATCTCAAGAACAATGACAACCCACTGTGGTGAATTATCAGTTACCGGGGCAACAACTTCAATTGAGTCGACATACACACCTTCGGTAAGTCCGAGTGTATTGATATTTACATCAATTGTTTGAGGGGTCGTACCAATAACCGGTGACGGGAAAAACCAGCTTGCTGATTCGTTTAAAGTAAAATTAAACGGGTCAAGATCGGTAAGAATATCAAAAGTCTGAGGTGCCGGGTTAACTCCACCTTCACTTGCCGAAAAATATAGTGAATCGGTACTTAAGACAATATTCGATGGATCCGTTGGTGCAGACGGGTCGATAACCACAAAGCAATGGGGACCATCCCAGGTTGCGAATGCTTCCGGTCCTGCCCATTTCCATACTCCAGTCGGCTGATAAAAGGATGAGTCAAGACAGATATTATCTTTATGGTAACTCGGGTCAATCGGCCCGATTGTAATTTCATATGAAAGTTGATCAAAATTCGCAGGTAATCCGGTACTAAACAATTTTGCTCCGCCAAAACCTACAGTATCAGCTCCTGAACCTGTAGAAAATTCATTTATAGCAAAAGTTAAGTCAAACCAGGTTTCCCAGCCTAATGGTAATGTATCCCCGGTCATAGCTGTCCATGTAGCTCCTTCCGGTGAATACACCCGAAAACCATTTGACATACCAGCATACGTACTGGCTGTTCCGGTGATATGCAGACCAAACACAATTGACTGATTTACCGGCAATGTATCATTAGGAGCTGATCCATTTACCGATTCCAAATAAATTGACTGTGCAAAAATGTTATTACCGAAAAGAAGTAATACGAATGCGATCATGCATAATACTACTTTTTTCATACAACATGCCTCCATGCGTTTATTTAGATTAATATTTCTCTCACTGATATAATCATTTTATTACTTCCTACATGATGTATAAAGTATCAAATGAGTCTATTTAGTTTTACTTTACGATTTTTCGTCCATTTTGAAATTGTGGTTACGCACACCACTATTTTCAAGATAATCGTTAAATGCTACTGATGTCAAGGATTTTAATGTCAGGAAAAGGTTAATTATTTGGAGGATTTCTTTTTGGCAGCTTGAGATTTACTTTTTGGATTTGCTTTTCGTTTAGCAGAAGTTGTTTTCTTTTTTGCTTTTTTTATTTCCTCGGCAAAGATTTTTTCAAGTGTGAAAGCTGATGGAGTGAAATCAAGTAAACAGAGTTTAAACAAATCATCTACTTTTTCAAGATATGAAATCTTAGTTTTTCGTAATATCTCTCTTGGGAGGTCTTTGATATCTTTTTTATTCTCTTTTGGTATAGCAACATGATAGATTCCGGCACGATAAGCGGCGGATACTTTTTCTTTGATACCACCGACCGGTAATACTTTACCGCGCAGTGTGACTTCTCCGGTCATAGCTATATCATTTCGAATCGGACGTTCGGAGAGGATTGATGCCAAAACCAAAGATACGGTTACACCGGCTGATGGTCCATCTTTTGGAATGGCTCCTGACGGGAAATGTATATGAATATCAAATTCGTTAAAGTCATTAATATCTATCCCCAATACATCAGCTTTTGAGCGGACGTAAGAATGAGCTGCTTGAATCGACTCTTTCATGACTTCACCCAGTGAGCCGGTCGATTGAATCAAGCCTTCCCCTCTCATTTTTATTCCTTCGATAAACATCAAATCTCCACCTGCACCGGTCCAGGCAAGACCGGCAGCAATACCGATTTCCGGATCTTTTTCAGCTTTTTCGGGGATGAAGTACGATTGACCGAGATAGCTATCGAGATTTTTGTCCGTTAAAGACCATTTCTTCTTTTTACGGGTAACTTTCTCAAGTAAAACTTTCCGGAATATCTTATCAAGCAATTGAGAAAGCCCAAGAAGTCCTGCTTCCTGTGTATATGTGTTGATGATATTAGCTAAAATCTTGTCAGACAGGTTGAATTCAGCTTTGGTTAAGCCATGTTTTTTTAGCAGTTTTGGTATGATATACCGTTTGGTAATGACAATTTTTTCCCTTTCAATATATCCGGGCAATTCCATAAGTTCAAATCTTGAGAGAAACTGTTCCGGTATATCTTCGAAAGCTCTGACAGAACAGATAAAAAGGACTTTGCTTAAATCAAACGGTACACCTATATAATTATCAAGGAACCGGCTATTGAGACGGTTATCGACAACCTCAAGTAAAGCCATATTGACCGCAGAATCATTTTCTATATTAAAATAATCAATGTCTTCAATCAGCATAACAGGATCGGAGGTTCCGGCATCCCGTAAAGCTCTGATAATTTTACCCGGTAATGCGCCTAAAAATGTTCTCGGGGTACCTTTGAGTTCGCTGACATCTGATATTCCTCCAACAGAGACACGAACAAAATCTTTTCCGAGTGCTTTAGCGATAGCTTTTCCAATAGCAGCTTTTCCTGTTCCCGGAGCACCGACTAAACAGAGGGTCGGGCCTTCATTGATACCGCCAAGATGTTTGCGGACAGTAAGACGCTGAAGAATCTGTTCTTTTAGCAGTTTGGGACCGTAATATTCGGTTGTGAGGATTTTTTCGACTTCTTCAATCTTATAATCTTCCGGATTACTTTTATTCCAGGGTAAACCTAATAACCAGTCGAGATAATTCTTTGTAACCCCATATTCAGCAGAAGCAGTAGAGAGATTAACAAGCCGGTCAGCTTCGATATTTGCCCTGGCTATAACTTCCTGAGGAAGCTGGGACATTGATTTTACTTTTTTCTTATACCTTTTAGCTTCTTCCTCTTCGGCAAAATCTTCCCCTAATAACTTTTTAATTTCATGGAGTTGCTGACGGAGATATTGCTTTTCTTTTTCATCTTCCAAAGATTTTTCAACATTAGTATTTATTCGATGAACTGTCGCGACCTGATTGAGTTCTGAGTTAAGGAATTGAAGTAACAGTTTAAATCTCGTCGGCAAGTCTATTGTTTCCAACAATTCCTGCTGTGACTCAAGAGATAAGCGGAATAGATTGGCGGTAGTATCAGCCATCAGGGATGGGTCTTCAAATGACATTTTCAATACCCTGAGATGCTCCTGTGAAAGAGTCGGGTCGAGATTGGTGATTTCCTCGACCGTAGAAATTACCTCATCCATTGTATCTTTTAAATTTTTAGGCAGCCGTTTGGACGGTAAAAGCTGAACAGCCGAGGCTGTCACAAATGGAGCTGTCTGGATAACCTCGTTCAAAGCTATCCGCTTTAAGCCTTCAATGGTGGCAACGACTGATCTTCCAGCTCCGGGGCGGACATCCCTAACCACAGCAAGAACACCAACCTGATGGATAGGGGCTATTTCCTCGAATTTTTTCCCGTTATGAGGAGAATATGCTGCGATAAATTTTCTCGATGTCCGGTTACATTTGTTTATTAACTCCAGATTTTCTTTCCGCCCGATCTGAATGGTAATCATAGTACCGGGGAATAAGATACCTGTCTGCAAAGGTAAAACAGGATATACAGATTGCTTGTCTGATATCTCAAACTGGAGCTTTTTTTTGCTTTTAATAATCATATTTCACCGTCATTTATTGATTATCGGCTTAACTTTCATTTGCTGAATATCAGCGGTAAAATTATTCATATCTTTATTCTTTATACACTTCAGGATTATCTTTTAAAACATAAAAAACAGAGTTTTTATTTAGTTTCTATAAATTTTAAAAAGCCGCCCCATTGCAGGGCGACTTTTTGGTGGAAAGTAAGAATAGTGGGATGTTTTTTTGCGCGTTTAATTAACCCGTTTCTCTGACATCTTTTGCTCAACCATCTCTCTGATTTCAAAGTCAGGATGGTTTCTGAGATTTTCGATATTGATTTTAATCTTTGACGGTTCGGCATTGAGGCGATAATAGCCGAGCCGGTTGTTTTCAAATATCGACCAGTTGCTGTTGAGTCCGCTGCCGATCTCCCCTTTCATCCGGTAGAGATAGCGGGCCTGATTGAAGCCGTGTTCGATCTCCTCTTTGTAAATCCATCCGGATTCACCATTGAGGCGTGACCAGGCGAGTTTGACAAAATACTTAAATGATTTACCGGTCAGACGTACCGGGAAACCGTTGATTTTGACCAGATAGCGTTCGCGGTCATAGCTTCCGTCAATTTCAATCATTTCCGGTTCGGCAAACAGCATCGATGCGAGACCGGATTCATTCATCAGGGCGTTATTGGTTCTTGGATCCACGTGAACCTCCTCTTTAATTTGTTTTATTTTTTCATTGATATTCATCACTTTATCTTTTCCGGCAAAAAACAGATTCAACTCTGTTTGGTCGAGCCGGCAGAATTCCTCTATGGTAAACACCCCTGCATTTTGTAAAGCCGCATAATCTTTGCGGTTCAGAAAAGCCCCGAAATATCGATGTATCGATTTGAATTCGTACGGCAGACCAAAGCGGACGGAAAAAGCTATCTGAGCAAGCTGCTGTTTTACTTCCGTATCCCTGTCCAGCGATGCCGCCAGTTCGGCAACAGCCGACAGCAGATGAGCGACTGTTTCTCCAAGATAGCGTATCTGCCCGAGATGCATCTGGAATTGCTCCTCCAGCCGTTCAAGGGGGACAAGCGACCGCCATGCTTCAAGCAGCAGCAGTGCTTTCAGCGATGCTGACTGCCGGTAAGAGAGCGGTTTGGACGAAAGCTTCTCCCCTAATAAAAGTCTCAACTCATCGGCAGAATATTCATACTGACTGAAGAACATCTTGAGCGGGAGATTATTGCTCTGTTCGTAACGGGAAAGAATCGAAGGCGGCAGATTCCATCCGGTTGCACTCAGGACAAAGGTCAGCCAGCCTATTTCGGAATGCGGAAAATTTTCAAGCAGGTTACGGGTGTAGTATGCCGACTCGGCAACGGCAAGTCCGCATCCGGAGACAGCCCGCCCAAGCTCGGTCAGGGCAAATTCAGGTGATGTCTGTATGAAGCCGAGTGATTCCAAAAGTTCAAAGGCCGGCTCAATCTGCTCTTTGACAGACAGGTTAGCTGTCAATGATGCCAGTGTTTTTCCATAGAGTTTGAGAACGGCATCTTTATCCCGGCTTTTCAGCAGACCGCAGGCAATCATATCAAGCAGCCAATCGGCAAACGGCTGACTGTCAAAGACCGATGTTATCCGGTCGGCGTCATAGGAGTCGATATAATTCTGCCAGAGGATATCCCGGTCGAATTCGGATTCGGCAAGAATGACCGCTTTGCCGATCTGTTCTTTTTGGGTCGTCTGATATCGTCCGGCCCGCCCGGTCATATTGTCGAATTCCGCCCGGCTGACGGGGACCAAAGATGGTCGACTCTGATATCTGCCCGAACTATATTTGACTGTCTCAAGATAGACATTGTCGGCTGAGAGGTTTACCCCCATAGCTAAAGTAGTGGTTGAGAATAAAGCCTTAACCTCTTTACCAATAAAAGCATTTTCTATGATTTTTCTTTGCTGAGGAGTCAGGTCGGAGTTATGGAAGGCAACCCCGCGACCGAGCGCCTGCCGGAGCGAACGAATCAGAAATGACGGCTCTTCATCGGCAAGTTGCGATAAAGCATCTTTTGCTTCCGGCCAGCTGACCGAGGCTGCCAAACGGAAAGCAGCATCGACTGTTTCCATACGTGATTTCAAAAAGATAAGGGTCGAGCTATCTGATGCTTTGAGCTGTTCGGCAAAAACGTTAAAAGGGTCATCGCCCGCCTCGACAACGGCAAACGGTTCCTCACCGTCATCACCGTTATTGAATGAGCGGAATTTGTAGAGACCGCCTGCGGCAACCCCGCGAATCAGGTCGACCGGACGGCTTTGCTCTTCGACGAGAGAAGCATTGAGCCATTCGGCAAGTTTTCCTGCCGATGAACTGTCATCACCGATTACAGCGGAGAGCCCGACGATTTTAGGAGTGTAAACAGAGCTTTTTATTTTGGTCAGCAGCCGTTCCAGAGTCGCTCCTCTGCCCGGCTCAGCGATTGTCTGGATTTCATCGACAACAATCAGCCCGATTGTTTTTAAGCGGTCGAGGGAATTGGTTAAAAAGAGATCGAATTTTTCATATATACAGACGGCAATCTGGAAATCGGAGGATGCAAAAGCATGGTCGTTTTCAGGATGATCGGAGGTGACGATAATGATTTTGATGCCGAGTGAGTCGTAGGTCTCTCTCAGGAGCTGATAGGTCTGCTCTGCGAGTGATTTGAGCGGAAAGAGCATGACAACCTTGCGGCGTGCGGTCAAAGCATGGAGAGCGGCTATCTCGGCGCAGAATGATTTGCCCGATGAAGTCGGTGCTGAGATAATCATATTTTGCTCCTTTTGTTTCCGTTCTCCGCCCGGCTGTCCGAGCAGTTTTTTGCGAATCGCTTTCTGCTGAATCGGCAAAAGTGATTCACCCTGTCTTTTTTTCCAGCGCTCTGTTATCTGCACCGGAATGCCAAACCTTTCTAATTCGCCCACTTTCATATCCAGCCCCTTTCTTTGTTGGGTTCTTCGTGCGCTGTCGCTTACTTTAGCGAACCCGACCTACTCCTTCTCCGGCAGGATCGCAGGGATCCTGCCCTACATATTCTCCTTCTGTCGGGTTCTTCGTGCGCTGCCGCTTACTCAGCGAACCCGACCTACATTATTTATGACGTCTATTCATCTTCAAAAACTACATTATGCCCTTCGACAGGCTCAGGGTGACTGGAAACAATTATCGCTATATTCAGAATCTGTCATACTGAGCTTGTCGAAGTATGCTCCTTCATCTTCAAAAACTACATGAACTATGCCCGCATGACTGGCAGGTGAAACAGCCGCCCAGCTTGACCATCCCGCCGCCGCAGTCGGGACAGGTCGAGGCGTTTAAATATTCATAATTTTCGCTGGCTGTGTTCATCTCGGTAAACGCTCCATACGGGTGTGAATAATCCTCAAAAAACTGATTTTTGAGATAGCTCTGTCCGTGTTGTTCATCCATGATTTATATCCTTTCCAAAATATCTGCGGTGTGACTTTGTAGGGCGTTTCGTGAAACACCCTGTTTCAAGTCCCCTTCGACTCCGCTCAGAGTGACTTGAAACGCTCTTCCGTAGGGTGGAACCCTTTAGCGGTTCCGCCATCTGTTACCAATGGCAGAAACGCTGAAGGTTTCTGCCCTACTGCAATATCAGCGTGAAATCAGTATACTGCACAGATGTGCAGTTGTCAAGAATATTTTTACGATTCGTTGGGATTATTTTGTAAGTTGTTGGGGGACATTCGATAAATTAGGTAAAAATTAATACTCAACCGAACCGAGGAGTTTTTTAAGATATGAGACAACCTCATTGAACATTTTGGATTGCTGAAAGTAGATAACCCCTAAAACAAAAAACGGCATAACCATAAAAAGAACTTTAAAAATTTCAATCTCTCCGTTTACATTATTCATCCTGAATGCGACAAAGACCAAAAAGACTCCTAAAAAGAACAGAGTCGACAGATTCAAAAGACCTTTGATCGTCATCGTTTTTGTCATCAGGTTGTACTCGATAAGCCCCCTCATAAGCGGAGTATAATTCAATCTTCGTTTGAAAAATGCCGTTTTATGGACTTCCCTGAAACCGATTTTATTATCATCAAAAAGGTGATAAACAACGATGTTTTTCCCCTCAATCGGATCGGAGATTTTAGCAACTAATTCTTTATGACCGATATATTGACTGAAATGAAATTCTTTTTTATAGATAGGAATACTCAGCATATAAAACCAAGAGACCCAGTTCTTCAGCATTACCAACTCAAAGATATTCCAGATGAAGAGAGTCACAAAAAGAACAATTAAATTTTCAATTCCCATATCCAGATTTATTACAATTTAAAAAATATTGCAACAATAACATTCTCCCCCCTGATTCCGAGATTTTCGTAATAATTGCGACTGTAAAACCGTCAAAATAATCGTAACCTGTGACAATAATGGGTAAAATAGAGCTATTCAGGAACATTTCTAACCGATTACGGTTTATTATATTGACATTAATCAAGACTAACTTATATTAGACATAATTGATTACTTCGCTCTATATTATATATGAACCGTAAACAAGTTTCACGTACACATACAGCCCGTGGCTTTAAGAAAGGCTTTTTTATGTCAACAAAACATGGAGTTATGAGAGTTTTAACCGCCTTTGCCCTGCTCTTCTCACTGGCACAATTATCATCAGCATTACCGATGGATGTCCTTAACGATCCGAATTTCGTTCTGCCGATCGACCGTGAACCGGCTGATTACAGCGGACTTCAGAAATCAACAGCGGAATCATCGGAAGCACAGCTTTTGTATAAAAGCGGGGACACCGTTTCATTTGTCTGTACCGAGCGGACATTTTTATCTCCCACCAATGCCGGTGGAGACTGCTGGGGATGGGTCGATGGTAACGGCACTGAATACGGTATTTACGCGTCATGGAATTATATTGAATTTTATAATATTGAAACCGGACAGCTTGTCGACGCTATTGAATCACCACCGAGCTCCTGGCATGATATCAAAACATACCAGAATTACTGTTATGCGGTTTCTGAAGGGACCGGCACCAATCAGGGTCTGATGGTGATGGATATGTCATATCTTCCTGATTCTGTACATTTTGTACAATCTGTGAGTACATCCGGATCGGGACATGTAACTTCACACAATTTGTGTGTAGATACCGTAGCCGGTTATGCTTATGTCGAGGGTACTTCTACCGGTGGACAATCAGTTAGAATTTTCAATTTAGCCAATCCGGCTTCCCCATCTTACGTAAGCAGTTTCGGACCTGCCGGCGGTCTGCATGATATTTATTGTATGAATGATACTCTTTATCTTGCTGAAGGCTGGAATCCTTCGTTTTCAATATGGAATATGGCTAACAAGTTTTCTCCTGCTTTACTGACCCGTGTAACGGTACCGAATTCA
The DNA here is from genome assembly GCA_008501655.1 of Calditrichota bacterium. Taxonomy (GTDB): domain Bacteria; phylum Zixibacteria; class MSB-5A5; order GN15; family FEB-12; genus QQUK01. The sequence continues at coordinate 12,585 of QQUK01000340.1, read as the reverse complement.
GGCTATGTTCACAATATCTGGCCAACCGATGATAGAAAATATGCTGTAACAACTGAAGAGACAGTTGGTAAAACAGTTAAAGTCTGGGATATTCAGAATTTAGGCAATGTTCAGCTTCTTGGAGAATATCTTGCTCCAAGTAATCTTGCGCACAACGCCCATATAGAGGGTGACACTCTTTTTCTTTCTCATTACGAATCAGGTGTTGCGGTAATTGATCTTGCTGACCCGAATAACCCGAATGAGTTATCCTTATACGATACATACCCGGCTGGTGAGTCATCAAACTTTGCCGGTTGCTGGGGTGTCTATCCGCATACTCCCAGTTCACGGTATTATGCATCTAATATGGATGGATATTTCTTTATCTTAAATCAATTTAATACAATCCTTGCTGATACGGTAGTTGCACTCGATGCTCAAGCAATCGCAGGTTCTGATGTCAAAATTGACATCTGGGCAAAATGGTCATTGGATATAAATCAATTTGAAGTCCCGTTCCAGTGGAGTGGTCCTTATAATATGACTATTGACTCTGTTTCGACCGTTGGTTTAGCAACTGAATATTTTGAGATACAGCAATTCACCGCCTATGATGCTTTTAACCGGAGAGCAGCTTATTCACTTGTAGCTTCAAACGGCATTTCTTCTCCGGATTTACCTGCCGGTGAAGGAGTCATCATGTCGCTGTACTTCTCAGTTCCTGGCGGAGCTACTGGAGATTCAAATCTGGTAACATTTACTCCATTTAATGGAAAAGAAGCAAAGTTTGCTCATCAATGTATCGAGTATAGTCCGGATACTTTGAGTGCTACGATTACAATCGGATGCTGTAATGGTATTCGGGGTAATGTTGACGGTGATGTCGGAGAACAGATTGATATTGCTGATTTAGTTGCTTTTGTTGATTTTTCATTCGGAGGCGGTCCTGCACCGGCATGTATTGAAGAGGCTGATGTTGACGCATCGTCCGGTACCGACATTGGAGATATTGTCTATTTAGTGACTTATATGTTTGATTCCGGACCGGCACCACTTGCCTGTCCATAGAAAAGATTTTTAGTACTCAAGAGTACCAGGTATAAAAAGAAAAAGTCCGCTTAATGCGGACTTTTTTCTGCCAATTTTCATTGGCGTTCCCCTTCCCCCAACTTGAGAGTTAATTATAGTTTCAGCGTTCAAGTTTGAATTCCACTTTATATCCAATCCACAATGCAATCGGATTTCCGTTTTGCACTGCCGGAGAATATTTGTTTTTATAGGCGGCTTTTTTGGCGGAACTATCAAAACTCTGATTTCCGGAACTTTTGGCGATACGAACTTCCTCCACATCGCCGTTGATTCCTACATAGACATGCAGCCAAACGGTTCCTTCGAGACCGATAGATTTACAGAGTCTGGGAAACTCAGGCATCTCTTTATGAATCAACACCGGCTCTTTTTCACGGGGTATAAAAGTATCCGGTTCAGGAATATATACTATCGAGTTGTTATTGATATTTCCTACAGGTGCATCGGGGTCATAAGGATAGTCACCATCCCCTTCTCCGTTGCTTATTGAGACCGGGTCAGTGATAGTAAAAATATCTGAGTCTTCAACTACCAGAGAGTCATCTACTGCAACAGGAATGGTATATTGAGGGATATCCTGATTACTTGGTTGTCTTGGTTCAAACTCAGGAGTCAATTCACGGATGATAGTCGGTGGCGGAGGGATATCTTTGATAACTTCTCTGATTACTTTCTCGGGACCAAGCACCGGTTGGTTGACTGGTTGAAAGAGTTGAATAAGAAAAAATATTGTGAGTAGAAGTACAGCGGCTCCCATGACGGAGAGGTTACCGATGAAAAGATTTTTATGATACGCAGCTTTGAGTTCAAACGCCCCGTATGGTGAATAGTTGTGATGTGACATAGGACATCCCTTTCATTATAAAGTATATGAACAATGTAAATGAGGGGATATGAATTTGTCTCTATAGTAGTAACGGATAGATACTAAAAATTGTGCAAATAAAAAAGGCGCCATTCATGACGCCTTTACATTTTGTAGCATTGAAGAGTCTTAGTTGTCTAACTCGAAGTTTACCTTGTAGGTAATCCATACAGCGATCGGACGACCATTCTGAATACCAGGTTTGAACTTGTTTTTATAAGCAGCATTGACGGCAGCTTCATCAAGTGAACCGGTACCGGAAGATTTACCGACCTGAGCTTTCTGGACGTTTCCTTCACGGTCGACTAATGCTTTGACCCAGACAACACCGGTGATACCGGCTTGTTTTGCAAGTCTTGGATACTCCGGTTTTTCCTGATAAATCATTTCCGGATAAATTTCAACCGGAATAAATTCGTCAGGAGACGGAAGGTAGTCATCATCAGAGATATCTACAACGATATCTCCGTCACCTTCAGCTGAGACTATATCCGGTGCGATGATTTCAGCCAACTCTTCACGGGTTGCTAAGACAACATCTTCATCAAGTACTTCTTCATCGGCAACCGGTTTCGGAATACCGACTTTGGGAGCCTGGACATTCGGCTGATTTACTTTTACCTGCGGTGGTTTTTTAGCGATTGACGGAGGAGGTCCTAAGTCAGCCACTGTTTTAATAACAACCGCAGAAGCATCAATAGCTTCCATGTCGTCATTCTGAATTACTTTGATAATCCATGCTGTAAACAGTATCAAGATTAAAAACGCAAGAACAATCAATGTACCAAGCCCAAAATTGAGCTGGTATTTTGATTTCATCTCAAACGCTCCGTAAGGTGAATAGAGGGCATTGTTTAGTGCCATTAGATTTCACCCCTTTCTATTGCCTGGTTTACGGCAGCAGAGATAATCTTGTCGTCTCTCTCTTCCCATTTGCCGATAGCATATCTATATGAGAATTTACCGTCTTCTTTGGTCAGATCTTCAACTTTTTTACCAAGCTGTTCTGCGGTATAGGCATTCCAGGATCGTTCAATCAAATCTATTTCATCAAGGATATTTACCATATCTTTGTAGCTTGCATCGCGATCGATAAGAACAAGAGTATTGAGCTTGCTATTCTCTCTGTTTTGATTAATCAACAGAGCTTGTAAAGTATCAGAATTCATTTTATAGACGACAGTGTCGGGTGTGTCCGGAGCCGTTGGCAAGAGTAAAGGTAGGTTTTCAGGTGTTGGAGTTTTGAGATTCCACCAGAAACGACCATCTCCGTCAACACGGATAGTCAGGAGGTTGGATTCTTTAACTTCAACTTCAGTATTTTCCTCATCTGCCGGGGGCAGATTTATCTCCATAGCCTGCGGCATCGCAAACACAGTAGTTACCATATAGAAAATCAGCAATAGGAAAGCGATATCAACCATTGGAGTCATATCCAATTTGATAGCAACACGCCGTTTTGGTCTTCTGAGCCCTTTTCCCTTTTGGGGTTTCGAGCGTTCAGCAACTTCACCAGCCATGTGTGATCACTCTCCTTTCAAATATTATACGTTTCAAACTTTGGAAAAGTTTAAACGTAGTTTAAGTTATTCTTCACCTTCAGCAGCAGCAGCTTCGGCCTCGGCAGCATCTGCAGCAGCTGTTTCAACTTCATTATCGGTAATAATCAGGAATCGTTCGAGAGAGTTTTTCTGCATCGCTTCCATAACATCCTGCATTACTCCAAATGAAGCACCTTCATCTGCTTTAATTACAATCAGGGCTTTTAAGTTTTTAGCACGTGCCCTGTTAATAAACTCAGTCACGTTATACGTGTCACAGGTAAAAACTCTTCTGACCTGTGTTTGTACAGTATTCCCTTCAATCTCAACTGCGGCGATTTCTGTATAGTCTACATAAATCGAATCTAAAGCAGTGACCGTGATATTGATAATATCTTTATCAGGCAACTCGATCTGGGAATGTGACTCCGGCAGATTTACAGCACGGGCTTCCGGTGGTTTAAACGTTGTCGTAGCCATGTAGAAGATCAAAAGCAGGAAAGCAATATCGACCATCGGGGTCATATCCAGCTTTATCGCTACACGACGTTTCTTTTTTGCCGACATGGTTTAGATTCCTTCTTTTTCTTTCAAAATCTGAAGAATTTCAAAGGTAGCTTCATCTGTGGTATAGTTGAATGCATCAACTTTGTTTACAAAGAAGTTATAGAAGAAGATACCCAAAATACCGGAGAGCAGTCCACCAGCAGTATTAATCAGAGCTTCGGAAATACCCGTTGCAAGTGCAGTAGCATCAATAACACCACCTTCAACATTACCGGTTGCAGCAAATGCACGAATCATACCAATAGTAGTACCTAACAGACCTACCATTGTAGCAATAGATGCGATTGTTGAAAGGGCAATGAGGTTTCTTTCAAGCAGCGGACCTTCAAGAGCGTTTGCTTCTTCGATCGCTGACTGTGTCAGCTGGATTTTCTTTTCTTTTTCTAAAGTGTCATTCCCTTTAACTTCACGGTATCTTTCGATGCCTGCCCGAAGAACATTCGCTGTAGTACCGCGCTGTTTGTCACAGGCAGCTAAAGCGCCATCAAGATCATCAGAATGGATGAGAGTAATGAGTTTCTTAAAGAAAACCTGAACAGAGCTTTTACCTTTTGCGTTACCGTATAATGACAGGTATCGTTCAATAACAAAAGCAATCAACATACACAAAATCATAATGAGAATAACCACAAGCGGTCCACCGTGGTAAACCGACTGTAAAATAGCATTTTCAGAATTTTTGAATACAAAAAACCAGAGATAAAATCCGATTGCGAATGCGATCAAGGCATTCAGCGTGACGAAAATAGTTTGTTTAACCACTGTAAACTAAACCTCCATATAAATATTAATTCTTCATTTCTAAATTTCTACACCTTTGAGAGCAAGAAGAATAAAAGCACCCAAAGATACAGTGACACCAAATGACAATGAATCTAAAAAGACACCAGGACCGTAGGCATCACCCAGAGATGAAAATACAGCCTGACTATCAAAACCATACTCAGCTCCGATGAATGACAACAACATAGAGAGTATGAACAGGATTACAGGAATCCAATTAAATTTTAAAACCTTTTTCAAAGCTAATGCTTTGGTATCTGCATCACCCTTCATCCCAAAAATACCGTAAAGCGTATAAATCGGTAAAAGCAGGGTCATCAGCACCTGCAGGAAAAAGAGAACACCGGTCAGCATTAAAATAATTCCAGATGAGAAGATATAATCACCTAAAGAGCCGATTGACGTAAAGACCGAATAACCGGGTATACGTGAATACTCTTTGGTAATTTTCTTTTTGGCAACATATCCGTGGAGAACCTCTTCCCCTGTTGTTTCGTGGACCGGATCATTAACAGCCGGAGTATTTTCATCTCCGGCAGTTGCACCTGCGGCTAAAGCCGAGTCGGTTGCATCTGCCATCATTGCGGAATCATTTGAAAGAATATTACCCAAGCTGTCGGTAGCCGATGCAAGCATTGTAGAATCTGCCATTGTTTCCATTGGTTCAGCGGCAACAGTAGTTTCTTCTACTTTTTCATTATACATCGTAAACCACGGGATAAACAAAGTGGCGACAATTATCACTGATGCTGCTAAGAGAACAATCCTGTCCAGTCCTGAAACACGTTCCTCTATTAGCGTACATTCATCACGGATGATATCGCCTTTTTCCCGTCTCGCTTTTAATGCGTCGACATACTTGGTCTTCTCAGCTTCAGATTTAAACAGATCTTTTGGTTTCCCCGGGAAAACATCAAAACCGATATACTTAAAACGTTGTTCATCGGTTATCTGTTTTTTCGGTTCACCTTTTTTACCTTCTGCAGCCATTAAGACTCCCAATCAAATAAGTTTATAAACAGTTTATTAAATTTCAAATTCTAACTGACTTTTACCTTCGGTAGCGTCTTTATTGTTAGGTTCACATTTTAAGACTCTGGAGTACCAGTCATATGCGTTTTTGTAATCAGGTTTGGCATCACCGCCATTTTCAGCTTTATCAGCACCTAATAAGTGATATGACTGAGCAATCCCTAAAATCAAACCGACATCCTCACAATCACCGGACATACAGGAGACCGCTTTGGTCAGATATTTTATAGCTTTTGAATAACTTTTTGTGCAGACCGCGCCGGTCAAATATCCGTAACCTAAATATTTCAAGGCGTCACAATTTCCCGGATCAAGAGCAAGAGCCATCTCATAATATTTGACTCCATTCGTACAATCCAGCAACTGATGTAAATAAGTTGAAGCAACAGTCGTTACTATACCGGTATCTTTTGGATTAAACTCAAGATACTTGATAAGATTTTCAACAGCGAGTTCATAGTAGTTGACATTAGCATTTGCATCAACGGCTGCTGCCGGTTCAACATCAAGATCATCTTCAAGCATCTCTTCATCTTCGTCGCCGTCTGAATTAGCACCGATAGCAAGAGCGCAGTTACCTGCATATTTATACAAGAATGCGTACTTCTCATCAACACCTAATGCGATACGTTTCTGATAATACTCAAACGCCTGATCATAACTTTTCAGATTGTTATAACCTAAGGCGACATTCTGCAGAATACGCATCTGCAGTCTTTCAGGCATATTGTCTTCAAGTGCTTTTTTATAATTGGAGATTGCGGTAAAGTAATCACGGTTATCACGGTAATAGTATGCATCCCCTATCAACTGGTACAACTCATAATCACGGATAGAACTGTTATACGTATCATCCTGCTTGGCAACCCAGTCGATATGTTTTTCAAGGATCTCAGACGCTTTTACATAGTCTTTAATTCCCCAGAGAGCTTTGCCGTAGTTAAAATAGATGTCTCTCGGTTCATACGGAATAGCGAGAACTTTTTCATAATAGTCAACAGCATCTTCAAAACCGTTCAATGCAGAGTAAGACATGGCAAGCTCAAAAAACACACGGACATGAGCGGAGTCAACCGGGGCATCAGAAAGTTCCAGATACTTTTTGTAGGCACCGATAGTTTCTTTAAACCGGTTTGTCTGTTCATCACGGGTCCGTGAGGAACGGGCAGCTTTGAAATAGATCCCTGCTGCACGCATCCATGAAGGGGCGTGGGTGGAGTCTTTCTGTAAAACTATTTTCAGTTTTTCAATGGCACAAGAGTAGTCTTTCATCTCCAAGCAAGCTTCAGCCCAATGATAATAGACTTCTTTACCGGCAGTATCAAGAGCAACCGCTTTTTCATATTCGATCGGAGCAAGAGCAGCAACACCGTTTGCAAGATTGACATCACCAAGGTGAATATGATAAAGAGCTATTTTATCATCACCGACGATAGCTTTACGGAAGTATGTATCGGCTTCGTTATAGTTTCCTTCTTTCATAAAGACAAGTCCAAGTCCATCTTCAAAACGATGTTTCAAATCCTTATCTTTTTTAATACCCGTTTTAAATGTTTTGCGGGCTTCCTCGAGTTCACCAAGTTCCAGTTGGGAGAGACCTAAGTAATACAGTGATTCGTAATCTTTACTTTTTTTATCAAATGCCGTAGCAAACTGATCTTTTGCCTGCGCAAACTGACCGCGTTCAAAAAATATTTTACCTTTAGTGTGGTAGTTGTAATAATATCCCGGGTCTAAATCGATTTCCTGGTTTAACAAATCCAAGGCGAGTGCAGTGTCACCTTTAGAAAGTGCATCGGCGATGATTGGCTTTAACTCCTCGGATTTACTTTCAGTGGAAAATGTAAGTGTAAGCAGGAATACAAAAATTGTTGCAACTAGTTGAAAATAAACGCTTTTTCTCAATGTAATGTTCCTCATTTTAGCTCCAATCAAGTTTCAAAAATAAACTTTTCTACTCTATTGTCAAGCGAATATTTAACTCATATCTGAGTCAAAATATGAGAGCCGGCGCCTGACAATTCTAAAGGTAAACTCTAAGTGAAGAAGAGCTAAAACCGAGATCAATATCCAGATCAGTAAAAGCGATGAATTCGTCAATAACAGCTGGAATGCATGCTGTATATAAAAACCGGTAATAAACAGCAAAATCATGGTTAACAGGTGTAAAAGTTTAGTCGCTTTCTCCATTATGTCTACCTCCATTTATACAAATCAGAGCTAAAAATCTTCCTAATTATCTCTATCATAGTCAATTATAAAGACAAGAAATGTGCCAAAAAACAGCACAACCCTCAAAGACGGAACGCAATAGCTTGTCTCTCATTACTTTACATAAGGTATAAATCTGAAACTGGTATGGAGAGTTACAAAAGTCGCAGTATTTGCGGTTAATGCCATTAACACGCAACGGTAATTAACATACTTAACCTATTATATTATTTGATGTTAGGAAGTTTTCAGATATATCTGCTTATTTAAGCCAAAGATAAGAAATTCGTATATAATTTTGTTCAAATCGTTCAAATCGGAGATATCCATAGAAATCAACCGGATTGCCATTAATATCTAATGCCGGGTATAATCGTAAATTTTTGCAGATTCGTCTCACTGATTCTTTTTCATCTTTGACTTTGGCATCTGTCCGCATCAGGGAGATTTTCCCAAGGGTATCTATATGAACATATGCCTCAACAGCACTATGGACTGCATACTGGATATTACTAATCGGGTATAAGTGGTCAGGAATCGTTTTAGGGAGAGGCTCGGAAAGAAGTTTTACTGATACCGGCAGGATTTCGAGGCGTCTCTGTTTCAGCTGCGAAAGGTTTTCATAGTGGGTTGAATCATAAGGAAAAGTCGGGTACTGGATAGTTGGGAAATAGGAAATTTTCATATAACAGGATGAATTCTTCCCTTTTGACTTCTGCAAACAGGGTGAAAATGAGGCATAAAGCATAGCTGATTCTATCTGACCGTCAAATGACGGGTTAGTTGACATTACTTTTTCTATTCCGATAAGTTTTCCCGATTTATCAATTTCCAACGAATAGAGTTGAAATTTATAGAGTAATGAATCGGTTGGACTTATTTCTGTAAAATAAGATGGAAAGGAAACGATCTTAGGTAGTAGGATACGATTTAACTCATATGAATATCTTAACAAATTTGCATTAGATGCATGTTCGGTCAAAGGGAAATCTACATCAGGAACTGCTATCTTTTTTGAGAGGTGAACAAGAACCGGAAGAACCGATTTCACCTTTTTCCCTTCTTTCAAAGCAGGACTGAATTCAAACGACCGAAGATAATCGGATACAAATTCTGCGTAAAGGGTATCCGCCTTGATTTCCGGTTTGACTGACTTGACTCTTCCCTTTTTATCAATCTCCAGAATAACGGACATATGTTTGTAGCCATCTACAAACGGTTTTCGTACCGATGCACTAAAATCCGGTCTGTTTTGTGGAACCGGAGGTATAAAAGAAAACAGTTCACCATCGGAGCTAAATACCGATTGAGTTAAAAGTAGACAACTGATTATAAATATTGCTAATTTGTTCATTATAGTTGTTCCTTTGCAAGCAGCTGTATATTATACAAATTAGTTTTTGAATGAAAGAAAAAAGATTTCCTTAAAGAGAAGCCAATTTGAGCAGCTTAAGCAGACAATTTATTAAAAACGTTATTACTTCGAATATCTCTTTTGCTATTCGAATCGTATTGAACTTTTTCTTTATACCTTATATCACCTTTATGCTTGGTTCCGAGGCATACGGTGTCTGGGTAATCATCTTTCAGACCATCACTTATTTCACTCTTTTTGACGTTGGTTTAAATTCAGCAATCACCAAGTTTGTTTCCGGCTATCTGCCAAAACAAGATTTCAGATCGATAAATAAAATCCTGCAGACATCCCAGTTGATTTACTGGGGAATTGGAGCAATTGTCTTCGGGCTGGTGTATCTGTTTATCATCTTCTTTTTTGATTCATTTAAGATAGATTCTGCGGAGTTAATAGAGGATGGCAAAGATGCATTGATCATTCTCGGTGCCTATATCGCTGTTCAGTTTTTTGCGATTTCCTATGGAACATCCCATTCAGCATTCCAGAGACATGATGTTCTCAAAGTTCTTCATGCATCTGAGGAAATCGTTCGGATTTCAGTAATGACTTATCTGATTTATAATGGATATGGGATTGTTGCTTTAGCATGGGCAATCTTAATCACGACAACAATCAGGTCGCTTGCGGGAGTTGTCTGGTTGAAAAATTTGTACCCGGAACTTAAAATCAGCTTCGGCTCTTTTGATAAGGAATCAGCTAAAAAGCTCTTTAACTATTCAAAAGTTTCTTTCGGTATTGCTTTAGGCTGGCTGGTGATGTTTTCTTCGGATAGTTTTATACTCGGTTTAATTTCATCATCTGTTGCTGCGGGTATCTATGCACCGGGTGCTCAGTTGATGCTGTATTTAAGAAATATTATCAACATGGTCGGTGTCCCTCTTATTCCGGCTATATCTCATCTGCAGTCGAATAATTCAATCGATCGTATTCGTTCGATATATCTGAAAGGAGTCAAATACATTTCGTTCCTTTCTTTCCTCATGGCTACCGGGGTGATACTTTATGCCAAACCGTTTACAGGGTTATGGCTGACGGCGGAGTTTGCCCAGACTGCCGATGTCATGGTTGTCCTTGCGGTGGGAACGGCATTTTTTATTCCGCAAATTATCGGTAACTCGGTTCTGTTCGGAAACGGGCATCATCGGTATGTCTTTTATGTTCTGATTTGTGAAGTGATTACAAAGTTAGGATTGTCAGTTATTTTGATTCCGTTGTTTGGCGTTATCGGTATGGCGCTGGCTAACACAATCCCTCAGGTTCTTTTTTATACAACCCTTTACCCTATTCTCATAGGGAGGAATCTTAATATATCTTATTTCAGGATAATGTTTACGTTGTTAAAAACAGCTATCCCTGCTGTTATTATAGTATATGGTATTGGTACTTTGCTATTAAGTAAACTGACAATAACAGGTTGGGGAGATTTCTTTATGCAGATAGGATTGATTTTAATCCCTGTAGCATTTTATGGCTATTTGATTATCGACAGCGATGATAAAGCTGAATTGAAGAAGTTTATATTTAAAAATTAAGATACATCTATAGTTTATCAAAATGATATAACCCCGTTGTATTTTGCAACGGGGTTATTGTATAAAATATATTATTCAGGCACCTCTCTGTTATGCGTAATCAACTGGGTGACAAATTGTGAAACAGCGGTAGCAGCTTCATCATAATTTACCATAACTGCAATTGTATAGCCTAAATCCGGAAAGATTTTTAAATCCGCGTTTATTCCCGGAGCTCCCCCGCCATGACCGACAGCACGATGTCCATTCCAAAGTTCATCGCCAATAAGATATGCATATTTATCATTTGGCCCCATCTCAATTTTTCCGGTTGTATATGTTTCAAGCATCTCTTTCGACAGAAGTGTTCCGTCGTATAGAGCCTTGGCAAACCGCTGCAAATCAACAACTGTTGAAAATCCACCTCCAGCTGCTGAACCGCGTGCGGAATGCTGAAAGATATTCGCCCAATGTGTTTCTGTTTCCGGATCCCAGGCATACCCTTGGGCTAAGTTCGGAATAACAGCATCAACATGGTAGCAGTCGGTGTTTTCCATTCCGGCAGGTTTGCTGACATGTTCACGGATATAGTCATGATAATCCATCCCGGTAATTTTTTCAATTATCAGACCGAGGTATAACGGTCCAGAGTTGCTGTACTGGAATTCGGTACCCGGTTCAAAGGAAAGTTTGTCGTTCAGGTTTAAATCAGCAAAATCTTTCACCGAGCGTAAAGCTGTCCAATCCATATTTGCCATTGCTTCCCAATACGACACCATACCGGAAGTATGCGTTAACAACTGATGTACGGTGATATTGTTTGCAAGTTCATCATTCGGCAATGTATCGAGATATTTGTTTATTTTGTCATCAAAAGAAAGTTTCCCCTGTTCGACAAGCTGACATATAGCAACTCCGGTGAACATCTTGTTCATCGAACCGAGATTAAACTTAGTATCAAGTTTGTTATCAACCCCCCACCTCAAATCAGCTTTCCCATACACATCTTCATAAAATGGGATACCATCTTTGGCAAGTGATACTGCTCCGGAAAACAGATCTTTGTCAACAAGAGACTGAATATATTCTTTTGTAAACCTTCTGATTTCTTCATTCGTCAGCGGACGATCGATGGCGGTGATTTCCGGATTCAGCCCCGGCTCAAGTCCCATGGAAAAGAACTTTTCTGGTTTGTTCTGATCCATATTGAGAAAGAAATTCTCAAACTCACTCATTGAACGAGGTGATGAGGTTTGAATTAATGCTCTGGGTTGTGCTTTGTCGGATAGGTCGATTGTTCTTATTTTGATGTTACCAAGCATTTCAGAATATCTGACAAGATGACCCTGCCACCGTTCGAGAGCTGAGGCGGAATCAGCGTTGACATAATATTTTTTGAGAAATGCTTCCCGTTTGGCGACATCATCTTTATTGAGAGCATCAATCATCCCGGTGAGTGCTTTAGTCAGATGGTCATCGGATGGTGCAGCTTGTATCAAAGAGCATGCAGTTAAGAGGATCGTGAATGCGGTGAGTAAAATTTGTTTTTCATACGTTTCCTTTTTATACAACTATTTCATTAAGAGT
>QQUK01000346.1 GCA_008501655.1 Calditrichota bacterium | reverse complement strand
GTCGTGCAAGTTCTTCCGCTCCCATAGTTGTATAACTATTAAATTTCCTGAAATACTCTCCCAAATCCGGATAACTATAATGAAGCATATCATGGTTCAGATAATCTTTTGGACCGTCAATCTCTACCGCCTCATGCACATAGTTATCGTTAAACCCGCCTTTTTCTTTGTTAAACAACCGCAGGACAAAGTCCGGATACCAGTTGGAATGGTTAATCCATCGCCCCATAAAATTGGTTTTCCTCGGGATTAAATAGCCATCTTTTGGATTTTCCACAGATAAGACAAGTTGAATCTCTGATTTTAACTCTTCTGTGATAACTTCATCAGCATCGATTGATAAAATCCAATTGTGCGAACAATGCTTTACACCTTCCTGTTTGGCATGCCCGTATCCTTTCCATTCCGGTGAATAAATCTTTGCCCCAAATTCCTCCGCGATTGCTCTTGTATTATCCTCTGACTGACTATCGATTAGTACGATCTCGTCAGCCCAGGAGACAGAGTCGAGACATCTTCGTATATTTTTTTCTTCGTTTTTCGTAATAATAACTACCGAAAGTTTTTTCATACGTTTGTCTTTCTGAGTGATACTAATTTATTGAAAGTCTCAATAATCTCATCAACTTCGATATCAAATACATTTCCATCATTGTGAGAAACAACCGCACCATTTTCCTGCCCATACGGACGCCACAATGTAAAGTTTTTCATAAACTGCGTATATAATCCGACAACAGGTACCTGACATGCTCTCCCAATATGCACTATCGATGTATCCGGAGAAATTAAAATATCAAGATATTTTATAACAGCTGATACTTTGGTAAGTGAAAGTTTATCCGGGACAACCTCTACCCGTTCCTCAAACTGTGCCTGAAGTGCTTCAGCTCTTTTCCGTTCATTTGGAGTAACGATAATAATGATTTTACTCTCAGAGTGTTCAGTAAGAATACGATTGATAACTTTAATCGTTTTATTTTCAGGGTAAACACGCGAATGATGACCCGCTGAAATATTAAAACCGACCAACATAGTGTTTGTATTAACACGTACTGAATCGGTATATTTTTTTGCAAAAGCCAACTCTTGGTCCGTAAGATATGGTTCGGCATAGCCTGATATTTTGGAACTGTCAATACCAAATGCATCGAGTAGTTTTAATGTATTCTCAATCACATGATTTTTATTGTCTGTACGGTAGGCATAATTGTAATCGTAATATTCTTTAAACTTCGTTTTCCCGATACCAATCCTTGGTTTTCCTTTTGCAGTCAGTTGAGAGATAAACAATGCGGTCACTGAATCATCTCCGATCATATCGATGACACAATCATAGTTCCCCCTGCGCATCTTCAGAATCGTCATAAAATCTTTAAACGGATTTTTAGTATACATGTATAATTTTTCAAACCGTTTATCGTTTTTTATGATGGCATAATTCTTAGGTGAACCTAACAATGATATTTTTATCTGAGGGAATTTATTCTTCATTCCGTCAAAAACAGGAAATGAGATAACCATATCCCCGATTTTTTCAGGTCGAAGAAAAAGCACTTTGTTGATCTTTTTGCCATCAATTATTTTAAAATCCTTTTGCCCCTCCTTTAAAAAGAGCTTCACGACAGCAAATACAAATGCCTTAAATTTATGTTCAAGCGGTTTTAACGGTTCTATACCCATAATTCATATCATACATTTACTGACGAAACAGAACAGTATACATTTTCAAGTTTCCCTGACATTTTTTCAAGAGAAAATTCGGATTCAAATCTCTCTCTGCTGTTTTGTGCCATTTGTCCTAAACTGTTTCTATCTTTGAGTAACAAATTAACTGTTTCACTCAGTTGTTTCACATTTTCCGCTTCAATTAATTTTGCATTGAAACCGTCTTTGACAACCTCCGGGATGCCGCCGACATGAGATGCAATAACCGGGAGACCTGCCCTCATCCCTTCTAATATAGCGATTCCAAAAGGTTCCACTCTTGATGGATGAATCATGATATCTGCAGCAGAAAGATGAGTTTCAACATCATCAAGCATCCCACAGAAAACAAAATGCTTTTCTAATCTTCTCTCTGTTATCATTGCGTGATACATATATTCGCGCTGACCATCACCTAAAAACAGAAAACGGAGTTGAGGATATTCCTTTACAATATCCGGTGCAGCTTCAATTAAAAAGTCATGTCCCTTTTGCTCAACCAGTCTCCCCGACGTCACAGATAAAATTGAATCCTCAGGAAGGTTATACATGCTGATAACTTTTTTTCTCGATTCAGCTTTTTCAGGAAGTTCGATATCTTCTATACAAATTGGAATAACGGTTGTAATTTCTTTGCTGATATATCCAAGTTCTGTAATTTCGTTTTTTAAAGACTGTGATGGTACGATTACGTGGTCGACAAGTTTCGGGGTCAGAAGCTTATGAATCATTTTATCTTTGGTAATATTCAACCCGACTGACCAGATAACTTTTGTTGTACCGTTAAACCTTGCTGCAAGACCGCCAAGCCGGACATCTTTATTAAAATTCACGGTAATTACATCAATTTGGTTTTCATCAAGAAATTTCTTAATTTGCTTTATTGTTGCCGGATTAAAATCACCACCAATATTTAATGGGAAAGTGTTGATATTTTCAAACGGTTCACCGGCACGTTGCAGAAAATAGGAATCTTTTCGTCCAATCAATGTTACCTCATGACCTTTCGATGCCAGGGCAAGCGCTGCAAGTCGAATCCATTCCTCCATCCCTCCATAGATATCTTTTTCAATAGAATTCAAAAATGCAACCCGCATCAGACCTCCGAAAACTGCATTGTATATAATTTTTTATATTTACCGTCTTTGAGCATAAGGTCATTATGAGTCCCGGATTCAGATATGATACCATTTTCCACGACCAAAATCCTATTAGCATTTTTGATAGTAGAAAGCCGATGGGCAATAACAAGTGATGTTCTGTTTTGCATCAATCGATCAATCGCTTCCTGAACCAATGCTTCTGATTCAGTATCAAGTGCAGATGTTGCTTCATCAAATATCAAAATCTCCGGATTTTTCATCAAAGCGCGGGCAATTGCAAGACGTTGTCTTTGTCCACCCGATAGTTTAACACCGCGATTACCTATGACAGAATTATATTTTTCAGGAAATTCATCAATAAACCTATGAGCATTTGCCATCCTGGCAGCTTCAATCACATCATTTTCACTGGCACCCTCCATGCCATAAGCAATATTATTAAAAATTGTATCATTGAACAAATATGTCTCCTGAGTGACAATTCCCATCAATGAACGTAAATCACTCAGCTTGTATTCTTTAATATCAACGCCATCGATAGATATCACCCCGCTTTGCGGATCATAAAATCTTGGGAGTAGGTCTAAGAGTGTCGACTTACCACCACCGGAAGGTCCGACAAATGCTATGACTTCTCCTTTTTTAACTTCGAAGGAAATATTTTTCAGAACCTGATCACCGGTAGCATATTGGAAAGAAACATTCTGATACTTAATTGTATCACTTAACTTTGATATATGTTTTGGAACAGGTAAATCTTTTATCTTTTCATCAGAATCAATGACTGAGAAAACCCTCTCTGAAGCTGCCATCCCTTCCTGAATCTTAATATGTATCTGACTTAACGACTTCACCGGTCGTATCAACTGCTGCATTGCAAGTAGATAGGTCATAAAGTCACCGGCATCCAGTTCTCCAACACCACTTATAATATTATTACCTGCATAAAGTAAAATAACAACCCCAGCAAATGTCGCTAAGGTATCATTTATAGGTGAAGCAAGGTGTCGGATCCGGGTCATGCGAAGCAATGATTTGAAAAAGTCGTAAGTCGCAGCACTAAATTTTTTAATCTCAAAATTTTCCATTGAAAAGGCTTTAACGATTCGCATATTATTAACAGCTTCTTCTAAGACAGAATTCACATCGGACATTTTTTCCTGAGACCGTTCCGAATATTTACGAAGTTTCTTTCCAATGAACCAGATAAACCAGAACACGACTGGTAAAATTATCATGGAAAGCAAAGTAAGTTTCCAACTCAGAATAATAAGGAAAGAAGCAAAGACAACTACCAGAATTGTATCAGTAACCAGGCGGTTAAACCCGATATCAACAGCTTCGTTAAGAATAGTTACATCGTTGGTCACCCGTGAGATTACTTCTCCGGTTCTGCGGGCATGAAAATATTGGAGTGAGAGTTTTTGATATTTTATAAACAATGTATCCCGAAAAGTTCGTATGACCGACTGCTGGACATACGCCATAAAAAATCCCTGGATATACAAAAAGAAATTTTTAGCAACAACTATTAAAAGAATCAGCCAGCAGAAATTAAACAACATCCCTTTACGGCTTTCAGCAGCGACAACTTTATCAATTGTCGATTTCATTGAATCTTTTAATGAAATCAAGTAATCTGAAAATGACGAAAACATCCCAGAACCGGAATCTGGAGCAACCTGTTCAACATTCCCTTGCGGAACCATGTCAGTAACACCCGGAATCGCTTCAACCTGGAATAATGTCATTAAAAGCGGACCGAACATCCACACAAGCAAACCGGAGAAAATAGCATGAAGTGCAGCCGAACCGGATGCAGTAAGCAGTTGTTTCCAGAACGGTTTTAAAACGGAAAATGTTCTTGTATATAAATTCACAAATTACTCCAAATTAGCATAATCTTTAAATATGATATATTTCACAACAGTTGTCAACCGGGATAAATTGCTGAAATTTAAGGAATTATACGAATGTATTCAGGACTGAGAGGGACTTTGAATTTTGCCAGTTTTATATTCTGGTCGGTCTTATATTCTCTTCTTTTTCCGGAAAGGGTTGTAGTTTTTCCATCATCAAATTCAAAATTCCGAATAACAAATCGGTCATCACGATAATCATACCGAAGGTACAGATTCCAGAGACATCCTTCAATCGTAATCATATACTCTCGTCTTTTATCATCAGTATCATCATCGACACGATTCACGGTTATTATTGAATCTGCAAAAAGTCTATCCGGTAAAACTGAAAAGAGAGACATCAACTCAAATTCTGGAATATCATCAGCACAAGCAAACGATGAGAATAAGTCAGAGACCGATTCAAAGAGATATTCTTTCGTTGTAGGGAACATAACTTTTATGGAATCCGCCGTTATCCACCCTTTTAAGGCGCCTTTTCCAAGATAGCCTCTCCCTCCGATTCCTATGATTGAGTCAGTCTGATAAAAATATAATCGAACTGAAGTAGGCTTACCATTTTGAATCACTTTTGCATCAAAGAGATATGCATCAGCATTTATTTTAATGTTATTCTCGATTGACTCCTCTTCTGCGATAGATTGGTATCCACCTGAACAACCGGATAATATTACAAACAATGATATGACAAATGGAATTAGTTTCAACATCAATATCCTAATAGTATACGATACATAGGTCCAATCAACGGTCCGAGAATATAACTATGAATGCCGGTAAAAAAGAGAAACAATAAAAGAAACGGTGAGTATCGTTCGAACTGCTCCATCTGAGCATCATATTTATCCGGAATAAAATATCTCAACATGTGTGACCCATCCAAAGGAAACAGCGGAATAAGGTTAAAAAAAGCTAAGACTAAATTAATGAGTACTCCCGCCTGAAAAAATGTCTGGAAATAACTCGACTGTAATCCATAGTTTAAAATCAGCACCTGAAAGAGAAAACCGAAAATTATAGCCTGTCCAAAATTAGATAAAGGTCCGGCAAATGAAATCCAGAAATCATCTCTTGCCGGATTTTTCAGATTAAACGGGTTGACCGGAACCGGTTTCGCCCATCCAAAAGTGAAATGAGAAAGAAAAAAGACAGCAGTACCTAACAAATCCAAATGAGCATGCGGCATGAGAGTCAACCGACCGAGATTTTTAGCAGTCGGATCACCAAACTTATTCGCTGACCAGGCGTGGAAAAATTCATGTATCGTTATCGATAAGAGAAATATCGGTACGTATATTGTGATTCCTTCTACCAGTGATATATCTGACATCTTGTTTCCTTATTTTCAAATAAAATAACCATTGCTGAACCTTATACAAGTT
This sequence comes from Calditrichota bacterium, assembly GCA_008501655.1. GTDB lineage: Bacteria > Zixibacteria > MSB-5A5 > GN15 > FEB-12 > QQUK01. Next base: position 18,348 of record QQUK01000346.1, on the reverse strand, counting down.
TTTAATAAAAAAAGCGGTATCAAAATAGACACCGCTTTTTAACCTTAAACGGAAAAAATCAGGAATAGATTCCGCGAAGTTTCACGACATCAACAACTCTTGTAATAGCTACGATAAATGCTGCTATACGCATGGTTGTTTTGTTATCTTTAGAAGCTTTAAGGACATCTTCAAAAGCCAGATCCATTTTCTGTTCAAGTCTCTGGTTGACCTCTTCTTCAGTCCAGTAATATCCGATTCTATTCTGTACCCATTCGAAATATGATACAGTAACACCACCGGCGTTACAAAGGATATCCGGAATCACAAAAATATTATTCTTAGCAAGGATAACATCTGCTTCCGGGGTAACCGGACCATTTGCACCCTCAGCAATAATTCTGGCTCTTACTTTTCCGGCATTTTTTTCGGTTATCTGATTTTCTAAAGCTGCCGGAACTAAGATGTCAACCTTGGCATAAAGCACATCCTGCGGCTTACATTCCTTTGTTCCCGGAAAACCGAGTACAGTTTTATTTTTTTCAACATATTTTATCAGTTTAGGAATATCAATACCCTTGGAGTTAGTAATTGATCCGGTAACATCAGCAACATGAGTAAATTTAACACCAAGTTCATGAAGCAGTCTTGCTGAAATAGAACCGACATTACCAAATCCCTGAACCGATGCAGTAGCAGTAGCTAAATCAAGCCCAAGATGTTTTGCCGCAGAACGGGTTGTCAGCATGACTCCTCTGCCGGTAGCTTCATTACGACCGAGAGAACCGCCAAGGTTTATCGGTTTTCCGGTTACAACACCTGGAATAGATCTGTTTTCACGCATTGAGTAGGTATCCATAAACCATGCCATCGTTTTTGGACCGGTTCCTACGTCAGGAGCAGGAACATCATCATCGGGACCAAAGAGGTCAATCATATCAGCGGTATATCTCCGCATTGTCCGCTCAAGTTCACCTTCTGACATTTTTGTTGGGTCACAGACTACGCCGCCCTTACCACCACCAAACGGGATATTTACTACAGCAGATTTCCAGGTCATCCACGAAGCGAGTGCCTGTACTTCATCCAGACTTACATTTGGATGAAACCGAATTCCACCTTTAGCCGGGCCGCGAGCGATTGAATGCTGAACACGAAACGCCTGAAACATTTTAAACGACCCATCATCCATTCGAACCGGTAGATTCATCATGGTCGACCGACGAGGAACTTTAATAAAGTCCATAATCGACTTATCAATGTGTAATTTTTCAGCAGCAGCATCAATCTGCTTCATCACATTCGCAAACACAGAAATCGGAATTGTTGTATTTTTTCTCTGTACAACAGATCTCGAGTGTTTTTTAGTGGTTTTCTTTTTTGCCGTTTTTTTAGGTGGCATCAATAATTCCCTTCAAATATACCTATTAATTATTTCTCAATTATTTCCGTGATATTGATGGAGAATTTTTATCATAAAATCTCCATTCTAATTCTTTTCCTTCGCTTATTCCAATTCTTGCTGATTTTGCTAACTCAACATTTTTGTCAAATCGGTCTTCAAGATATATGGTCTTTTTGGTTAAATCAAGTCCATTTTGTTCTCTGGACAACCCAAACACTTTACAGAATAAACCGGGACCGGCAAGAAGCTTCCGGTCAGCTTTATCTGTCATTACATTTCTCATTACTTCAAGTCCTTCAACAGGTTCAGCCGCACGTAACAGTACTGCTGCCGGGAACCCTTCCCGTTCTGTTACAAAATTCAGACAATGATACATCCCATAAATAAAATAGATGTAAGCATGACCGGCTTTGCCGAACATAACCTCATTCCTTTTTGTCATCCCTTTGTGGGCATGACATGCCGGGTCTCCTTTACCAATATAAGCCTCGACTTCAACAATCCGTGCTGATAGTTTACTGTCATTAGTCTGATAAATGATATATTTTCCGAGAATATCTTCGGCTACTATGAGGGTGTCTCTCTCATAAAATGATCGGGGAAGTTTTTTGCAACGGGGAGACAAAACAGTTATTCTTCACATCCGGTAATAGTATCCGGGACCATTGATGCTGCTACCTCAAACTCATATCCAACCTGTGTAGGATGATGTGCATCGGAACCTAAATGAATAATCTTCACTCCGGCTTTTTTAGCTTTATTGATAATATCGATATTCGGATAATATCTTTCAATACCGTGCCTGATCCCCGAAGTATTTATCTCAAGTTCCGTTCCATTTTTAACAAGAGTCGTAAACACCGAATCAAGATATGGTTCGTAAGCTTTTTCAATAGCATCTCCGTAATATTTCTTGGCATACTTATAATAATAACAGAAATGAGCAATCGTATCAAACAGCTTTATATCTGATGCTTCTTTAACCTGCATAAAATACTTTTTCAACATAGCCTCAAGTGACAAATCAGCAAAACACTTTTCAAAATCTGATTTTGAACAAAAACTAATATTATCAATTTCATGGATCCCGCAAAGCATATAATCAAAATTATATTTTTCTTTTAGTTTTAATGCTTCCTCTTCGCATCCCCTGTACCATCCGAATTCAACACCGAGTTTGACCGAGATACCTTTGACATAATACTTTTCTGCTGCAGCATGAACATCATCTACATATCGACCAAGGCGATCGATTGAGGTAGGCTGTAATTCTCCATCAATTCGGATAAATCGGTCACGACCATCAGAATTCGGATTATTATCATAATGAGTTGTGAAGCATATCTCAGCAAGATTCCGTCTTAAAGCAGATTCGCAATACTCTTCAATGGTACCGGATGCATCAAAGGAATAATCACAATGCATGTGGTAATCTTTCACCCCTTCAATATGAATCGGTTCAATTGAGGATAAATCAGACATAATTACCACCTTCCTGTAAAAACGGATTATTAATTCTTTCAGCTCCGATAGTAGTTGCAGGACCATGCCCCGGAATACACTTTATTCCGTCCGGAAGTGTTAAGATTTTTGACTTTATTGAATTGAGAAGCTGTTCTGTAGAACAACCGGGGAAATCTGTACGCCCGATAGAACCATAAAACAGGGTATCACCGCAAAACATCAGATTCTCTTTTTCATCTAAATAACATACTCCGCCAGGTGAATGACCGGGAGTGTGATATACTTTCAGAGAAACAGAACCGATGGTTACATAATCTTCATCCTTTACCCAATGGTCAGCAAGAGGTGATGTCACCGGATTCCCTGAATAAGCAGACATATTTAATTCAGGTTTTAAAAGAAGTTCCTTTTCATCTTCACAAGCGTAAAGAGGAATGCCAAAATGATCTTTTACCTCAGCAACTGCCCCTATATGGTCACCATGCCCATGAGTTAGTAAAATCGCCTGAGGCGTAAAACCAATCTCTTCGACTGTTGAGATAATATGATCTCCCTGGTCTCCGGGATCAATAATCACTCCCTCATTTTTGTCTTCATCATAATACAGACAACAGTTGACCTGATATCCGCCGACAACTAAAATTTGTAGTTTCATAGGTTGTATGATAAGAAATGGACTACTTTTGTCAACTCTAAGTTTCAGTTAATTAAGGTTACTTAAACAACATAATTTTATCTTTTATTTGACATCACAAGACAGCCCTATATATTGGCGTAGTTAATAAAGGATTGATGAAAATGACATTTAATGAGCTTAAAACCACCCTGCCAGAATTCAAAGAGAAACTCGAAAAATTAGCGAGGTATCTTTGACTTAGACGGTCGCAAAGATAAAATCTCCGAACTCGAAAAACATACGACCGAACCTGGTTTCTGGGATGACAATCAAAAAGCCCAGGCAATTCTTAAAGAAATCACAATACATAAAAAATGGGTAGAAGGATACGACAAACTCGCATCCGACCTCACCGCAATTGATGAACTTTCTGAGCTTACCGAAGCTGATACATCAGAGGCTCAGGAACTCATTACAGCATTTGAACAACTTGTTAAAGAGATCGACAAATACGAGTTTAATTCCCTTCTCTCCGGTCCTGATGACCATCGTGATGCTCTGATTACCTTCCATCCGGGAGCTGGCGGCACTGAATCACAGGATTGGGCTGATATGCTTTTCCGCATGTACAATCGCTGGGTCGAACGAAAGGAGTTCAGTTCTGAACTTATCGACTACCAACCAGGTGATGAAGCCGGTCTTAAATCCGCAGCAATTGAAATAAAAGGAGATTACGCTTACGGATTTCTCAAAGCTGAATCCGGGGTCCATCGTTTAGTTCGAATCTCCCCTTTTGACGCCAATGCTAAACGGCATACATCTTTTGCTTCTATCCATATCTACCCGATTGTTGAAGATAATGTTGAAATTGAAATCAAAGATGAGGATATCCGTATCGATACATTCCGCGCCTCAGGTGCCGGCGGACAGCATGTAAATAAAACTTCATCCGCTATTAGAATCACCCATATCCCCACCAATATCGTTGTTTCCTGCCAATCACAGCGTTCTCAACATAAAAATAAAGATGCTGCGATGACGGTTTTAAAATCAAGACTATATCAGTTACATAAAGAAGAAGAAGCTAAAAAAATGGATAAATTCGAACAGTCCAAAAAGAAAATAGAATGGGGTTCACAAATCCGGTCATATGTTTTCCATCCCTACAACATGGTTAAAGACCACAGAACCGACACACAGACTTCGAACGTACAGGCTGTCATGGATGGTGATATAGATCAGTTTATCGAAGCCTATTTAAGTGACCCGGAACTTCACGACCATGAGGTAATGTAAAAACCGTTTGTGCCGAATAATTAATAGACTATTATATACATAATATGATTTAACATATTGGAGATACAATGAACGTTTTAACAAAAATAAAAGATAAAGCTAAAACTCTTAAACGACGGGTTGTTCTTCCGGAAAGTACCGATCCTCGTATGATTCAGGCTGCCAAAAAATTGGTTTCCGATGATATCGCCAAAGTTACTTTTGTCGGAGATGCTGACAAAATGAAACCGATGGCTGATGAATTTGGTCTGATGCTTAACAAAGTTGAGATCATCAATCCTCTTCATTCCTCAGATTTAAATGGATACATTGATGATTTCAAAGAACTCCGGAAACATAAAAACATTTCAGATGAAGAAGCCCGCAACACCGTGCTAAACCCATTGTTCTTTGGAGCAATGCTTGTTAAAAATGACAAAGCTGATGCATCAGTTGCTGGTGCTTTAAACACTACCGGGGATGTCATGCGTGCTGCTATTCAGGTCCTCGGACTTAAAGCCGGTATTAAAACGGTTTCATCCTGCTTTATGATGACTATTCCTAAATATCGGGAAGAACTGAACAAGATATTCTTTTATGCTGACTGTGCTGTCATGCCAAACCCGACTGCAGAGCAGCTTGTTTCCATTGCAAAATCGACAGCTGAAACTGCTGAAGCATTATTGGGAATAGAACCGAAAATTGCATTTCTCTCATTCTCAACCAAAGGTTCTGCAAAACATTCAGATGTTACCAAAGTCCAGCAAGCAGTTGAGATGTTTAAAAAAGAGTATCCGGATATCAAAGCAGACGGTGAATTTCAGCTTGATGCTGCCATCGTTCCTGAAATCGGTGCCAAAAAAGCTCCCGGTTCGGAAATTGCGGGTGATGCCAATATCCTTATTTTCCCTGACCTTGATGCCGGTAATATCGGCTATAAACTGACCCAGCGACTTGCCAATGCGACAGCAACCGGACCGATTATTCAAGGTCTTGCCAAGCCGGCAAACGACCTTTCCCGTGGTTGTTCGGTGCAGGATATTGTCGATGTTTCAGCGATAGCTTTGCTATTAAAAGAATAGTCTAGATATATTTATAGGTATTGAAAAGAAAAGTTTAATGAAAAGTACTTTATTAAGAATTATTATTATTGTTGGTATTTTACTTGGCATTTCAAATTGTTCGAGTATAAAAACCACAAAATTAGTAATTGGTAAAGATGTAAAGGAAATCATATTATGGGACTTAGATTTTATACCTGTATCTATACCCGAAAATATATATAATAAAATTTTACCAGATATTAATACACTAAGTATATCTAATGATTTCTTCTTCCAATTTGTCAATACAACCAAAAGTAAACTGAGTACTAAAAAGAATATTCACTTTAGTAATAATGGAATTTATGATGGTCGTATAATACTGGACATATATCCGACAAATGAGTTGAAATTTCCAAATACTAAATATAATATTAAAGAATATGCCCAAAAAGATGGGCAAGGAAAACCTGATGTACTAATAGAACCAACGGTTCTCATAGATAAAGAGGCTCCTGTTGGAATCATTGATTCAAAAATTAAAATTCATTACGTTAAAATATATTTCCTAAACAACAAGAAGCAGTTAGTAGGTGAAATCCATTTATCAGGCGAAAACATAAAACCAAAAGATGTAGCCAATAAAATTGCTGAACATATCTAATTTGAATATTTATCAAACGGAACAGCCTTAGATATCCTTGCAAAAATATCAAATTCAATTGTAGGACAGGTCATTCAGAGAATTGCTTCTTTTTTCACCTTTCCCCTTGAATAACAACGACATAACATCCTAAATCACTATTATACTAATTTTATTTTACATAATATAATTTATGTGAAACATAAAACTATATATGTCGTACATAAAATATGCCAATTATTATAAACTTAGATATAATTTTAGTAAAAAAGAAAATGTCACTCACAGAGCTTTCTCATGCAGTTGGAATCTCGATGACTAACCTCTCTTTGCTTAAAACAGGCAAAGTCAAAGGCATCCGCTTTTCGACACTCGAAGCAATCTGCAAAGTTCTGGATTGTTCACCTGGTGACATTATAGAGATAGAATAAAAAACGTAGGAGAAATATTATGAACAATGAAAAATATAATACGGCAGGATGGTTAGCAATTATCAGTGGGCTGCTGTTTCCCTTAGCAATGATACTTGATATCATGTCTGGTGCCACAGCGGAATTACTTGGCTATAGTGATTTTCCTGTTGGTATCGGGTTAGCTGACTTTATATATATCGTGTATGCCCTTTTTTCTATTTATGTGTACAGTAAATTTAAAAACCTCCTATATGAGTATTACTCCTACAAAAAGCTTAACACAATTATTAATTTAATAATTTGGTTGTTTATAATATTCTTTGGTGGCTCATTTTTAATAGAACTGATTATGTTTCCGATATTTTCTCCAACTGACATAGGTCCTCCATTATTTCTTTTACTGTTCTGGGGAATCGGTATTTTTATATTTGGTGTATTAGATGTTCTTTTTGCTGTATTTTTACTAAAGGAATCAAAGATCTTTTCAACAGAAATTAAAGTGTTCGCAATAGTAATATTGATTATGGGTCTCTTTGAGTTATCGGTTATCTTCTCATTTATGAATATCTTTATAATTCCGATTGCCTTTATATCATGGGCATTTGTATTTTTCAAAAAAAATCATGAAATTGATTTTGTGTAAAAGAGCTAATAGTTGTATCGAACGGTCAGTTGATTGTGGTGTTGATTCTGACGGTGATGTTTTACTGCAGCCAAAAACTAATAACAAGCTGATAACTGGAAAGAACATTGTGAACAATTTTTATCATACAAACTCCACTATATCAGGTAAGCTGTTTTTATGGATTCTATGTACTTAACTCATATGTTAAGTATGTGTCAAGCAGACACAACGATCTCAACCACCATGTTATCAGTCAACACTCATAGTCTTAAAGATAGTATAAATTTCTTACTTTAATAATATCATCTTCTTTTCATCAACAAAATCATCAACCGTTAACTGATAAAAGTAAACACCACTCGCACACCCTTTTCCATTCCATTGAATACTATAATTCCCGGCTGGTTGAGTTCGATCGACTAAAGTCTGTACTTTTTGTCCTAAAATATTATATACGACTAGCGTAACTTCACTTTTTGAATTTAATGAATATGAAATTTCGGTCTCAGGATTAAACGGGTTGGGATAGTTTTGATAAAGCTGTATCTTTTCGGGTAACATTAATTCAGTTGATATGGAATCTTGTATCTCCGTAGAAAATCCTTTTGTCCATCGAGCAATATTACAGGAGAACTTATCCCCTGCATTCAGAAAATCTCCAACAACATATAAATCCTGATCAATGATTTGTAGTTTGGAGACTAGGTCCAACGAAAGGCTCCATGGATTTTGAACAGTATCACGGGATATCCCTGAACCTAAAGGGGAAAACGTTTCTCCATCCCAGGACGCAATATTTTTTGCTTCCACTCCACCAATTGTATTAAAATGACCCGTGATTATGATCTCTTCACCGTAGAGAGCTATGTCACTTATCGTAAAACTATCGGGATTAACTATATTACCGTTGTTTATCGAAGACCAATTGCTCCCATCCCATCTTGCGACCCCTTCAGCCCGAACACCGTTTATTGTATGAAATCGACCTACAGTATATAAAGTATCATGAAAATTGTATAACCGAAATATCTCCGGATCGTCATAAGTAAGTTCAACCGATGAAGTAATTGCTTCCCAAGATATCCCGTTCCATAAAGCGATATTTATTGCTTCAGTTGTACCAATGGAATCAAAGTCACCAGCAACAATCAGATTACCTTTATATTCAATATATTCACCAATCGCACCATTCGGCTGTTCATCACAAGGTATCCAGATATCATTAACTCTCTTTGCTAATCTGATACTGTTAGGTTCGTATCCTGCAACAGTCAATCTGCCGGATGCAAACAGTGTATCTTTATATTTATACAATGTCACTACCTGACAAACAGAATCGAAACCGATAGCATGTACATTACTTCCATCCCACAAAACAGCAGAATTACTCTGAACCCCGCCAATCTTATCAAACCAACCTCCGAGCAATAACGAATCACCATAACTATAAAGCGAGGGCATATTCAAAATGTTATTTTCTCCAAAACTTGTCCACTCTTCCCCATCAAACATAGCAATTTTATTAGCCTCTTTACCACCAGCATAATCGAATTCCCCTGCTACAATTAATTTGTTCTGATGAACACAACTCAAATAACTATAATCCCGCAGTCCATTTCCATTGACAACTTCCCAGTTGTTATTTTTCCATTGAATAACAGCTTTTGGATAATCATCCCCATCAAACTTTACATACGGCATCACATATAAAGAATCATTATCTACATGAAATACATTTTTATATCCATAAAGATTTGGTCCCATATCAATCCAGGAAAAGCCATCCCAATATTTTATACAGGAACCATTACCATCAACTTGGGAATGAAAGGTACTGATAATTATTTTATTGTCATAAAGAACCATATCATAGATTGCTGAATCTAGAGTAGTTAGCAATTGCCAACCAGTCAGAGAATCCCAAACTGAGACATAACCTAATGAATCAGCGGCATACAAATTGGAATCGGTTACAATCAAGTGATGAACGTTGTGTGTTACTGAATCAGGAAAATTACTCCAATATTGACCATCATAAATTGCAAGCTTGTTATAACTCAGACTGTCAATAGTAGTAAATTCTCCTCCGATAAGTAATTTATCCTCATAAACAGCAACATTGTGAATCACATCATCAAAAACATACTCCAGAACAACTATAGCATCTCCATCATAACTCACTACACCATTTACAATAGTAGTATCATCTATATATACTTTTCCGACACCGTACAATGTATCATTCCATACTGCCATATCATTAACAACTTGAACCAATAAGGAATCTACCACCTCGCTACTTACTCCATCCCATTTTATGATCCGTTTATTTCTTCCTCCAATAATTAAGTCGTTTTGATACAATTCCATTGATTTTACCCAAAGATAGATACCGTCACCATAGTCTTCGAAAGCATATCCATCCCAACTAACCACATTTTGGAAGTTTCTCATCGGGTAATGATCATTAAATCTTCCTCCATAGATAATGTTTCCGTCGTAGGAGATTACATCCTGAAGTTCAAAAAAATGCCCGGCAAGGATCGGAGTATCAAAACCTTTATCCCAGTAAATATCATCAGGATGGGCATCTATAGATTTAAAACATGAAATTATGATTAAGCTTAAGACTAAAAGAGTCTTTATAATATTTTTCATCTCACCTCCTCAGTTGCTTTCAACATATTTCTTATTAAAAATCTAATCAACAAAAAAGGCAGAATCTGTAGAAATTCTGCCTTTAAAATATATTATTAGTCTCTTAAACTAAAACCATTTCGGGACAAATTTATGTCCGTATGAAAGCACACCATGATGTGATTCTGTCTGCACCCGTCGGAATTCCAAGCGGACTTCCATACCGATTTTGACTTCATCAACATTACAATCAGCCAACTGACCAAAGACTTTTGTTCCATCGGTTAACTCGACTATCGCCAAAGCATATGGAGACAATTCTCCCCACTGTTTGGGAGCGATTCGAATAACCGTAAAAGTTACAATCTTACCTTCGTCAGGAAGAACTACTGTTTCCTGAGCAGTATCACCGGTTTCCGGATCTACCAAACGTTTCGGATAATATGTTTTTCCGGATTTTGTGAATTTGGAAGCCTCGCGCCGATAACGGTGCGGATACTCCCGCCAGTTACGTGAACTAAACATCGTCATCTTACGCTACCTCCATAATATGTACAACTGATGAACCGCCGGAACCACCCATATTCTGAGTCATTCCGATTTTTGGTGAAGACTTCAACTGCCGTTCACCTTCAGCCTGACCTGTTAACTGTTTATAGACTTCGATTACCTGGGCGACTCCGGTTGCACCAACCGGGTGACCTTTTGATTTCAGTCCGCCTGAAGTATTTATAGGGAAAGAACCTTCAAGGGTTGTTTCTCCATTGAGAATCGCCGGACCGGCAGCTCCCGGAGCATATTTACCGATTGATTCTGCTATTATAATTTCAGCTATTGTAAAACAATCATGAACTTCGCAGAAATCAATATCATCTATCGTTTTGCCAGACATCTTGAATGCAGCATTTGCTGCCAGTGTAGCTGCTTTAATTGTTGTTATATCTTCTCGCTGAGCAAGCTGTATGGTATCGGTACCGATGCCTGAGCCAATAATCTTCACATACGGTTTACCAAGTGATTTGGCTACATCTTCCGAACATACTATCACGGCAGCGGCACCATCTGTAATCGGTGAGCAATCGAGAATATGCAGCGGGTCGGCAACCATAACAGACTTTGCTACCTGCTCCATAGAGACTTTGAACGGATACTGAGCATCCGGATTCATCGAACCATTGTTATGATTCTTAACGGATACTTTGGAAAGCATATCCCGTGTTGTGCCATACTTTGCCATGTGCGCATGTGCCATCATCGCATACAAACCGGGAAATGTCGCCCCATGGAATACTTCGAATTCCTGGTCAGCTGCGGTTGCTAAAGCGTATGTCGCTTCATCACCGTCGACATCGGTCATCTTTTCAACACCGGATGCCATCACAATATCTGAGATGCCTGATGCAACTTCGATAAATGCAGACCGAATCGCCATACCGCCCGATGCACAGGCTGACTCGACCCGGGTTGCCGGAAGACCACGCATGCCCATATAATCGGTCAGCAACGACGCCAGATGTTCCTGCCCGACAAAAAGACCTCCGGACATACATCCTACATAGAGCGAATCAAGATGATCAACACCTGCTGATTCTATCGCTTTTAATGCGGCTGAAGTGTGCAGGTCACGGAATGATTCTTTCCAGACTTCACCCCAGTTGCTTAATCCAACACCAACAATACAAACTGTTCTCATCGCATCTCCCTCCTAATCATTCTTAATGATCTTATGACGATATTTGGCGTACGTACCATAATCGATATAAGTCAGGTTTTCGTTTAAGAGCTTATGCGTGCTCACAGCGTTATTGCGAACTTCATCTATGCGTTCGGTGACTTTCCAGACAAATGCATCGGAACCGGCACCGGAACCGTAGGAACACATAAATATCATATCCCCCGGTTTGGCAACATCAAGTGTTGCTGTTAATCCGATCGGTGATGCACCTGAATAAGTGTTACCAAGAGTCGGTGCCAACCAGCCCGGATCTATCTGTTCCTGGGTGAAACCAAGTTCCAGAGCAACCCGCTGAGGGAATTTACCGTTCGGCTGATGGAAAATTGCATATTTAAAATCGGATGGTTTCATGTTTGCTTTTTTCAAAATTGCATTCGATGCACCTTTTGTATGTGCAAAGTATGCTTCTTCACCGGTAAACCGTCCGCCATGCTGAGGATAGAACTGATGTTCCCGTCTCCAGAAATCTGGTGTGTCGGTCATAAAAGAATGTGTGAAGAGACACTCAGCAATCAGATTCTCGGTACCCATAATAAATGCACCGGCACCTGCTGCTGCGGAAAATTCAAGGGCATCCGATGGAGCACCTTGCGATGTATCGGCGGCAATTGCCAATGCATATTTCATTTCCCCGGCTTTGACGTGTGAGAGTGCGACATACATAGCCTCGGAACCGGCTTTACAGGCAAATTCAAAATCAGCACAATGAATATCCGGAGTTGCTCCGATAGCTTCGGCAACAACTGTACCCGAAGGCTTTACAGCATACGGATGTGATTCGGAACCTATATAGATTGCACCTATATCTGCAACATCGACGACAACTGCCCGTTTGAGTGCCCGTCTTGCTGCTTCAACCGATAATGTAATCGTATCCATATCGGGTGGCGGAACTGATTTTTCTTTCAGCATCAAGCCTTTTTTGTAACTTGGTGCGTCGGCTCCCCAGACTTTTGCAATCTCTTCGACTTTAATGCGATGTCTTGGAAGATGAGCACCATACCCAACGATACCTGCCATATTCACCTCTGCTGTTTAAGGTTAGATAGTTGTTTTGATATTTTTTACAATAGTATCCAAATAATAGCCTATTTTATCTATGTAAACAAGTGAATATATACTAATATTTTTATCTTTCTTTTCAATTTAGCCAGTATATTTTTGTATAAGGAAAAACTGAATTTGTGCAGCTTAAGTCTTCAGACTCAAGCTTAATAAAGGACATTTGAATCTGAAGATTCAAACGTCACGATATAAGGATTTTACTTATTATGCGGAAAATTCTCTTACTTTTTATAACAATACTGACAATTTCAGGGCTTAATGCTCAGGAACTCGATTCTACTATTTTTGATGACAACACCGCCTTTTTTGAAGGAGAAGTTTACTCGTATCTGATACCGCCTCCTTCTGATTTTATTATGAACTCGACCGAAGCGACCGATGAAGGTTATTCGTTTGCATTTATCCCGAAAGATGATGAGTATGTCGGGGCATCGATTATTATCGGTATCAATATTTATAAAATCAAAGAGGAATCAAAAAACATTACAATTGATGAGATTTTGTCAGCTGATACTTCGGCTGTGCGGGAGCATTTTGGGAAAGGTGTCGAAATTTCCGAGGTTGAGCCGATACAGACTTTGACATCGGATAAAATGCGAACGGTATATTTGAACGATGATGAGCATTTTTTACCGAATGTGATGATTTCGTATTTGAACGGACAGACTGAGATTCTGATTTTTGAACTGACGATTACGGAGGACACACCCAAATTTATTGCTGAGAAAAAGTATCTGGAGTGTCTGAACAAAATCAAAGTTCTGACCAAAGGTGAGATTGAGGTGGGGTAGATTTTATGATGTGTCAGGTCACATCCCCGCATGGCCGGGACAGGACCTGACACAACATGAAACATAATAGATGAGATTGCCACGTCGCTTCGCTCCTCGCAATGACAAAGATTTAGTTTCACTTCACCCTTTCCTGCGTAGGCAGGAATCTCCAAATGGGTTCGTTTGCTCATTTTCGGGGACCCTGTTTTCTGCTCGAAAGCAATTTTTTACGATGTAAGTTTTTTGATATAAACAAGTTACTGCAAAATGGCTTTTGCGTTGAAAATGGCTTTAAAGCCATTTTGTTGTGCTGTCTGTTTTTCATTCTTCTCATAGTATCTCATGAGAGAGATGCGAATAGTATTTAAGGGAAAAGTTGTAGGGAAAGTGTGGGGGGTATTTGGAATAGAGACCCACTGCAAGCAGTGGGCTACCCGGTTAAGATTAAAATTCACATAATATATCAATACAGTGATCAATTACTGATTTTCTGAACTCTAATGGTGTGAGACCTTTCCTTTGGTTCCAAACAGTACCACTCACATCATCGACACCTATCAAAATATATCCTAACTCCACACCTCTGAATTGAGCTAAAGCATACAAAGCGGATGCTTCCATCTCAACAGCGATACAACCTTCAGCTTTTCTTTTAGCTACTTTTTCCTTTGTTTCCCGATAAAAAGCATCGGTAGTCCACACTTTACCGGTTCTAAAAGGTAAATCTGATTTTTTCAATTCATCTATAATTATATTATTAATTTTTTCCTGAGCTTGAACTTCCCGTGAAGGTGGAAGATAATGGTATGAAACCCCTTCATCTCTGACAGCAGAAGTTGGAATTATCACTTCTCCGGGTTGAATATCATTTATCAATACACCACAAGTTCCGGAAGCGATAAATTTTCGACATCCAAACGCAATCATCTCTTCCATAATCCCTGCTGATAATGGTGCTCCGAGCCCTGCTTGAACAATAATTATATCTTTGTTCTTATGATTAAATTGGTAAATAGGAATTTTACCCATTACGGTATTTATCGCAGAAATTTGTTGGAGGTTGTATTCCTCTATATAAATATCAATAACTTCCTGAAGATAGCACAAAAGACAATATTGAGAGACATCGGATTCTGTTTTAGGTTTTATCGGTTGAATAACCGATTCCCGATCATCATCAAATTCAAGAATAGGATATTTCGATTTTCGTAGCATAATAATCTCTCAGAGAATCCTTACAATTTAAACTTATACTTATCCTGCCGCCCACTAAACATAACAATAGTTAATCCTACATTATGGAAAAACCCTTGGTAATTCCTGTTCGTATGCATATATCGGCTCAATAAAGATACTCTTTCCATTTACAGAAATTGTGGAATCTAATAGTATTTTGATTGGCTGATATCGCTGACCTTTCTTGTATTCCGGATAAAAGTCTGATTGAATAGTTTCAATACTATATCTCAAAGCATAGCTGACTTTATCATCCGAAACAATTGAATCAACTATTGGTCTTCGACGCATAGATCTATTATTTAAATATACATTTATATTATCAAACTCACATACAATAGAATCATTTTTATCTCTTTGAGTAAATTCTAACCCTAATGTCAAATACAATGGTTTTTTATATCCAGCTGCCAATGTTTCACCATTTAATTTGATATATAAATTCTCTTTTTCGACTCTAATCAAGAATTCTTTTTTTACCTTATCATTTTGATAAAAAAGTACATCAATACTTGGATAACAGGAAACCAAGCAAAGTAAAATTATCGCAAGTAATATTAAGAACAGGGTAGCCCACTGCTTGCAGTGGGTTTCTATTCCAATGGATCCATTTCTATTAAGATATTTTCTAAACCATGATACCATCGGTAACTTGACCACTCCCAATCTTCCGGTTTGGTGACTAATCCTTTAACGACCGGATTGTTATGACAATAGTTTATTTTTTCTATTGTAGTTTCTTTTGTCCGGCAATTATGATCATAATATTTTCTCTGCCAAAATGCAAACATTTCCTGACCACCTCGGATAACCTTGAGTCTATCAAATATCTGTAAATTCAATGTTTTCCAATATGAAATAATTTCACGTGCAGATAGTGACTTTAGTTCTCTTATTATATTACTTAATTTCAATCCATCAAGTGGTAATAGAACAAGATGTACATGGTTAGGCATGATGACGTATCCATAAAATTTAAAGTTATGTTTTTTGTGTGATACTATAAGTTGTTTAATGAAAATATCTTTAACAATTTTGGTTTTAAATAAATTGTAGTTGTAGTGACAGGAGAAAGTTACGAACCTTGCAGTACCAGTATTGTCAAAATGTTTTATTGAGCGCATTTTTTTGTCGTTTTATGTTTTAACTTGAATAGAGACCCACTGCAAGCAGTGGGCTACCCCAATATTATCATTTATATAAAACTTACTTACAACTCTTTCAACAACTCGCGAGCGATTACAAGCCGTTGGACTTCGGAGGTGCCTTCGCCGATTTCGCAGAGTTTCACATCGCGCCAGATGCGTTCGGCATCATGTTTACCGGTAACGACACCATCAAGACCGATAATCTGAATGGCATGTTCAGCAACACGGCGACCGACTTCGGAAGCGTACAGTTTACAGGTCGCTGAGTAGCGTGTATATTTTTCTTTGGCATCTTTGCGTCTTGCGCAATCGTAAATCAAAAGTCGGGCAGCTTCGAGTTCCATCGACATATCGGCGAGTTTATGCTGCAGACCCTGCTGACGGGCAAGCGGGTTGCCGGCATCCTCAGCATTTTTCATAAACGCCAAAGCTGCATCGAGCGCTCCTTGACCCAAGCCAAGTGCCATTGCACCGATAGAGATTCGTCCGCCGTCGAGGGTGATGAGCATCTGCTTAAAGCCTTCCCCCTCTTTACCGAGGAGGTTATCATCGGGGACCATCATATCATCAAAATGGAGGAAGGCGGTATCAGAACCGCGCAGTCCGATTTTGTTTTCTTTTTTGCCAACAGCATAACCTTCAAAATCTTTTTCCATAATAAAAGTCGTAATGTGACGGTCTTCGGGGTTCTCCGATGTGCGGGCTGTTCCGATGGTTGCAAAAGCTGTTGTTGCTGAAGTGATCCAGCATTTGGAACCGTTTACTTTCCAGCCATGGTCGACTTTTTCAGCAAAGGTTCTGGTACCGCCGGCATCAGAGCCTGCATCCGGTTCGGAAAGTCCAAAGGCAATCAGTTCCCCTTTGGCAGCTCTTGGCAGGTACCTTTTTTTCTGGTCATCATTGCCAAATGCTAAAATCGGGAAGGTTCCGAGGGAGTTATGGGCGGCGACGGTGATTCCGGTTGAACCGCAAACACGGGAGAGTTCTTCAACAGCGATAGCATATGAAATGGTATCGATAGGTTTCCCGCCGTATTCCTCGGGGATAAAAACGGAAAGGAGACCTTTGTCGGTCATTGGTTGAATATGTTCAGTCAGAAAGCGTTGTTCTTCATCAAGAATTTTCGCTTTGGGAGCTATTTGTTTCAGACAAAAATCTCTTATATCTTCGCGATACTCATAATGTTTCTTCTCAAGCAAGGTGCTACTCCTTCAACAGATCTTTTGAGATTACCATTTTTTGAGCTTCGGTTGTGCCTTCGTACAACTCGGTAACACGGGCATCGCGGAAGTATCGTTCGACGGCATACTCTTTGATGTAACCATATCCGCCGTGAATCTGGACGGCTTCATTACAGACGAAGTTTGCCATCTGGGTTGAGAATAGTTTTGACATCGATGCTTCGCGGTGACATGGTTCTTCATTATCTTTCAACTGTGCTGCACGGTAGCCCATTAAGCGGGCGGCGTCAATGCGGGTTGCCATCTCGGCGAGTTTAAATTGTATCGCCTGAAAGTTGGCAATCGGCTGGTTGAACTGTTTCCGTTCTTTGGAATATTTGAGAGCTTCATCAAAGGCAGCCTGGGCGATACCGATAGCCTGAAACGATACACCGATACGACCGGAGTTGAGAATGGTGACAGCCTGACGGAAGCCATTGCCGATTTCACCGCAGAGATTTCCTTTGGGAACTTTGACATCAGCAAAAGAGATTTCGCGGGTGTCGGATGCTTTGATACCCATTTTCTTTTCGGGTGCACCGAGGGTGATACCTTCAGAGTCAGCATCAACGATAAAACAGCTGACACCTTTGTATCCTGCAGACGGGTCGGTTTTGGCAAAAACAACAAACAGACCGGCGTACATAGCGTTGGTGACAAATGTTTTGGTACCGTTTATTAAGAAGTGGTCTCCCTTATCTTCAGCGGTAGCGGCGAGTGAAGCAGCGTCAGTACCAGCGTTCGGTTCGGTGAGACAGTAGGCGCCGATTTTTTCTCCGGTTGCCATTGCCGGGAGATACTTTTCTTTTAAGGCATCTGAACCGAACAGTTTGATGATTTCACCGATAAGGGAATTGTGAACCGAAAGCATAATACCAAAACCGGCACATCCGGCACACATCTCTTCGAGAACGCCCATGAATGTAGTAGCCGGCAAACCAAGTCCGCCGTAATCTTCGGGAATGGTAAATCCGAAGTAGCCGAGTTCGGCACATTCTTCGATCAGTTCTTTAGGGGTGGTGCCTTCTTCATCATATTTTTCAGCATTCGGTTAGAGCCTTTTTTCGGCAA
>QQUK01000166.1 GCA_008501655.1 Calditrichota bacterium | reverse complement strand
AATAATTAATGCAACAAATGCTACTGAAGTTGGTAATGGAATTGTTTTTTTGGACCTTGAAGCGGATACTGTATTTACTCTAACATATAAAAATGACGTTGGGGGAGTAATAGACTTCTATGATCCGGTTGATACAAAGGATGGGCTTGCTTTAGGAGCACTGAAACTTAAGATTTCAAGACAAGGAACTGTATACTTTGGAGCATCTATTAGTGATACGGTTCTAAATCTTTCTTCGACAGGTACGATACTTACAAATAATACCGCTGTAAACGGAGTCAATTCAATTGGATTAGGTGTTAATAATATAAATGATGCTGATACATCTTCTGTTTTGGGAGGATACGAAAATGTTATTGATTCACTATCAAGACTTTCTTCAATTGTTTCCGGTGATTACAACTCATTAAAAGGTTCGGATGCTTCGTCAATACTCTCAGGGAAATTTAATACTATTTCATCAGGATCAGATATTTCATCTGTTTCAGGAGGTGGTAATAATCGAATTTCTGCTGAAGGTGCATTTATCGGTGGGGGTGGAGGAATATTTCCTATTGATTCTAATTCTACCACTGGAAACTATTCTGCGATTTTAGGTGGGAGAAGAAATTATGTAACAGGTACTTTTGGTGTTGTCGCAGGGGGGTATCGAAATGAAGCAGATTCATCAAGTTTTGCAGCAGGTGAACTTGCCAAAGCTACCCACACAAACGCGTTTGTGTGGTCTGATGGAAGTGCCTCTACAAGTTCATCAGGTACCCACACTTTTACAACTAAAGCTACCGGTGGATATAATTTATACTCAGATGCAAACGGAACAGCAGGTGTATCATTATCATCCGGTTCCGGAACATGGGCATCAATTTCAGATAGTACTTTAAAGAGAAATATAAGGGAAGTCAATTATTACGAAGTATTGGATAAACTTTCTGAATTAAAGATAAGTCAATGGAGTTATCTAGCGCAGGATGCTGATATAGAACATATCGGTCCTATGGCTCAGGATTTTTACCGTCTGTTTGGACTGGGTGATGATAACAAACATATATCAACTCTTGACCCGGATGGAGTGGCACTTGCAGCGATAAAAGCTCTACATGAAAAAAACAATGAACTTTCTGATCAAAATGAAAAGCTTGAAAGAGAAATACAGGAAGTTAAAACATTACTGCAGGAACTGATCGATTCAAAATAAAAATGTATATTGAAATATCTATTGAAGGATCTCTCATTATTATACACTATCTGTTTTTTCAAGTGATTCCTTTATTCGAATTTCCATTAGTGTAAAGTTTGTTTCCCTTGTTTTAATTAATATATCTTTAAGAATTTGTTTACCATTTAAAATATCAGTTTCATTATTACTGTGTGAAATCAGTGTGTCTCCCAGAAGATAATTTAGTTCAATTACCTGCTCTGAATCACTTTCAGTGTTATAGGCTGCAACTGCATCCTTTACCTGTTTTAAACCAATGTTGATTCTCCCGTTCAAAATAGCACTGAGACCCAAAACAGCTGAAGAATACGATGATATGAAATTATCTTGAAGTTCCTTGGCATTGTTTCGAGCACTTTTAGCAAAGGAATTTGCTGAATCATAATTCTTTAATTTTAAATATGTACGTGCGAGTAACAATTTGATTTGTGCAACGTATCTTGATAGATCATTTTTTTCAGCAGTATTTAAGGCGTCAGTTAAATGATTTTCTGCTAAACGATACTCATTCATATAAAAATGTGCAATACCCAGCTGCACAAGTGAATTTATCGTTGGAATAGGGTGATTGAGTTCTTCAGCTATTTTTAGTGCTTGATTGGCTGAATCGATCGACTGTTCAATTTTATTTAGGTGCAGGTTAACCTGACTTAAATTTGTTAAAGCAATTGCGTAATTACTATTATCACCTAAAACTTTAAAATCTTCAGCAGCATTTTGTAACATTGAAACTCCATCATCATATTGTGAATTTCTTACAAATACAAGAGCAAGGTTTAATTTTTGTCTTGCAGAAATAGCTTTGTCACCGATTTTTTCACTTATTTCTAATGCGTCTTGATATTTAACTCTTGCACTAGATAGATCGTTATTAAAAAAGTGAATATTGCCAATGTTTGAATAACATGCTGCTTGTAGTGTGAAGTTTTCTTGCTTTTCAGCAAAACTCAATGCTTCATAATACAAATTTAATGCTTGTTCATAGTTCCCCATACGAGCATATGTGATTCCCATATTTTTAAGAGCTTCACCAATCTTCTCACTATCTTTGAGTTTGTGATTGATTTCTAACACTTTCTCAAAATGATTAAATATATGATCATAGTCAGCAGTCTTTTGATATATTGATATAAGTTTTCCATGACATGCGGCTTCACTTTGTATATCGTTACATTCTTGAGCTAACTCTATAGCAGTATTTGCCTTTTCAATAGCAAGTTCATACTTAGATGTCCTATAGTATAAGTCAACAAACAAAAGTAATGCTTTTATTCTGTCTAAATTATTCAGGTCTTGTTTATAAATTTTATTTAGTTCAGACGCAACCGCTTTGTATTTAGTTTGGATTAGTAATATTTCTACTAAACCTATTTGGGCAGAGAATAATTTTGGTTCTAAAATTATCGCTTCATTGAAAAGTGAATTAGCAAGTTCAATATCTGCCTTGTTTTTTCTGTGTTCGACAAGATATCGTCCTTTGAGTAATTTTTCATATGCATCAGCATTTTTGGATGAAGTAGTTTCAAGTTGATTTGAAACATCGGTACTAATCGAAATATTTAATGATTTGCAGATTCCATTCATAAGTTCTGTTTTAATTTGAGGGAGATTATCAATATCCTCCTGCCACCTTTCAGCCCATAGGTAGTTACCGGTTGCAACATCAAGCATTTGTACTGACACTGAAATTTTATCTTCGAGACGATTAATCGATCCATCTAAAATTATATCTGTTTTGATCTGTTGGGCTAATGTATTAATCTCTGCTGTACTATCTTTATATTGTACTATTGTTCGCATTGGTATCGTTCTTACATCTGAAATACGGCTCATATTGATTATAAGGTCCTCAGTAATACCATATGAAATAAACTCATCCTTTTCATTCCCGATATTTCTGAGGTAAAGAATTGCCAAAGTTTTTACATTATCAATAGCAGTAGACCCAGGGGAGGAAATTTTAGAAAATTGTGAGTCATTGTATATTTTTTTTAAATCCAACATTAGTTCTGTTATGTTTTGATATCGCTCAGAAACTGATTTATAAATAGCTTTTGAAACAATTTCCTGTAGATTATTCGGGATTTTAGAATTATAGTGGATGAGAGGAAGCGGTTCATCGTGAACTATAGAATATATCGTAGCTGGAATACTTTTTTTGGCGAATGGATTTAGTTTTGTAATAAGTTCATATAATATAATACCAGTAGAAAAAATATCACTACGATGATCAACAGAGAGACCCTGACCTTGTTCAGGTGACATATAATTTACGGTACCAAGTCTCATGCCTGCCTGGGTCAGATTGTTGTCATCAATTAGTTTTGCTAATCCAAAATCAAGAATCCGGATTGTATTTGACGTTGTAAGAAATATGTTGTGTGGTTTGATGTCTCGATGAATTATTTTTTTTTCATGGGCAGCAGCTAAACCATTACAGACCTGTACAATTATTTTTACGGCATCCTCAATACTATACTGAACATCCTGGATATACTCATTTAAAGCTTTGCCTTCTAATAATTCCATAGCAATATATGCCTGATGTTCATATTCTCCAATCTCATATATCGTTACAATGTTTGGATGATTGAGGGATGCTGCGGATCTTGCTTCTCGGAGAAACCTATTAACAGCGTCATCGTTTTGAGTTTTAGTTAAAAATTTAATTGCTACTTTTCGTTCAAGTTTTGAATCAAATGCTTCATAAACAGTTCCCATACCCCCATATCCGATTTGCTTAATAATTTTATAATGATTTATCTGTTTATCTGGTGGTGATGTCTGATCATCCTGGATGTCATTCGATATCATTCGGGTATTATCATCTTTGCTTGAATCTCGTTGAAATTCTTGTGAATCGATTGTTTGACCTGTATTGTTAGCAACTTGCAACATTAAACAAAGATCATCGAATAACTTGTGGTCATTTCCACATTCATTCTTCAGAAATTCCAGTTGTTCCAAGTAAGGTAAGTCTACCGCATTATTAAATATCTCTTTTAATTTTTTGAGATAATCATCGCTCATTTTAAATAATAGCTTTTTCAGATTAGTTAATTAATGTTATTTTAAAAGAAAATAAGAAAACAGAGATGCTTAAGCAAATGAAATAGTGAATACATGTTGTTGTATATGTTTTAAAAAAGCCCCAAGTCAAAAGACTTAGGGCTTTAATTTATATATGCGGAAGGGGGGATTTGAACCCCCACACCTTGCGGCACTACCCCCTCAAGATAGCGTGTCTACCGATTCCACCACTTCCGCAAACAAACTCATCTTTAGTTTCCGGAAGTATCTCCGGCTGCTTCGTTCGGGAGTACATTAATAACCGAATCACCTTGCTGGGACTGATTAAGCTGTTCCTGCTGCTGTTGAAGCGCACGTTCACGTTCAGCCTGAGCTTTTTCAGTTACAACCGAAGAACCATCGCCGGTTGTACCACCAGCTGCTAAATCACGTTTACCTGCTGACATATAAGCAAGGGCGATACAGTTAACCATAAAAACAATAGCCAATACCGATGTAGCTTTGGAAAGGAATGATGCAGCACCTCTGCCGCCAAATACAGCGCCGGACATTCCGCCACCGCCTCCGCCGAATGCGGAACCAGCGAGTCCTTCGCCTTTACTTGATTGCAAGAGTACTACAATAACCAACGCAATACAAACAATCACATGAAAAACAACCCAAATCGAAAACAAGTTAATACCTCCGTATTAAACAGCATTAATAATCTTTAAAAAGTCATCAGCTTTCAAAGCCGCCCCTCCAACGAGGGCGCCGTCTATATCCGGCTGTGACAACAAATCTTTGGCATTGTCCGGCTTGACCGACCCGCCGTACAGAATCTGAACCGATTCGGCAGCATCTTTATCAATTCCGGCAACCCGTTCTCTGATAAACTTATGAACATCCTGCGCCATCTCCGGAGTAGCTGTTTTTCCGGTGCCGATCGCCCAGACCGGTTCATAAGCAATGACCGACTTTTTAATCATGTCGGCCGAAAAACCTTCAAGCGTACCATCTATCTGCATTCCGATAATCTGTTCGGTCTGACCGGCTTCTCGCTGGTCCAATGTTTCCCCGACACAAATAATCGGCGTCAATATAGCATCGATCGCCGCTTTAGCTTTGGCGTTCACAAGCTGATCTGACTCAGCATGATATTGCCTCCGCTCAGAGTGTCCAAGTATAACAAAAGAAGCCCCGACTGTCAAGAGCATCGTTGCTGAGATTTCAGCTGTATATGCACCTTTTTGGTGCACCGACATATCCTGACCGCCGACCGCTATTTTACTGTCTTGTAACATATTAGATGCTGTTTCCAGCGATGTATAGGGGGGACAAACCAGCATATCAGCTTTAGTGTCGTCATATGACCCGGCAAGCAGACCTGATAAGAGAGTTTTTGTCTCATCAATCGTTCCGTTCATTTTCCAATTCCCGGCAATTAGAAATTTTCTCATCAGACTACTCCTGCTTTTGTTTTATCAGTTAACGCTGCGATTCCCGGAAG
>QQUK01000226.1 GCA_008501655.1 Calditrichota bacterium | reverse complement strand
TATATGATATTCTTATCATTTGCTTGTGTCAATAGTGACACAGTATAATGCTGATTAATCTAATCATGAAAACATAACTATAAGCGGTAAAACAGGTTACCTCTTTCGGCATCTCCTTTGATAGAGAGAAAGACAAATAACTAACCCAAAACTCGAAGGAGAAAGTCATGAAAAATCAAATCAGACTCACAGTTTTAGCATTGGCAGCTTTCATGTTTGTTGCTGCGTTCATCGGATGTTCCGATGACCCAAAGATTGAATCAAACTCACTTGCTGACAAAGCATTTGATTCAGCTGTTGAATCAGTTTCCAATAATCTTGCCGAGGCAGTCGTTGACCAGCCGGAAGAAGTGATTGATGTCGAACCGGTTTCATCAGAAGTTGATATCGAACCGGCTGATATTACGCCTGTCTATGAAGATTTTGTCCTCTTTAATGACAAAATATATGCGGTAAACGGTAATAAACTTATTGTTTACGATAGAAAAAGTGAAATCGAAAAAGATTTTATGGTCGATGACCTGCTTCATACAGTAGCTGTACATCAGTCAGAAATCTTTGTCGGTGGCGAGACATTATATAAACTGAACGACACGACCCTTGAATATGTCGATGACCAGTTTGACGGTGTCATTACCACCCTATACAGTACTCCGACAGAGCTTTATATCGGAACTGAAAACGGTCTGTACAGTAAATCGGTATTCGGCAAAGAGAAAATATTGGATGATTTCACTATTTCATCACTTGTTGCTGACAATGGTGGACTTTGGATCGGTACCCAGGGGGAGGGGTTGTTCCGATGGGATGGTGAGAAATTTAAAAAACGCTTTTTAACCCGTGATACGACAATTTTTGATTATGTCAATTCACTCGATTTTAACCATAATCACCTATATGTCGGCTGTGATAACGGTTTTTATATTTTCGATGGAGGGAAATGGGAAACTCTGACAACAGAAGACGGTTTACCGGATAATAATATCAGGACAATCGATGCCTCGGGATGGGTTGTATATGTTGGTTCTGATAAAGGTGTTATCTCTTATTTCAATGATGAAATCAAACCGGTAAATAAGCTGGAAGACCGTCAAGTCAACCATATTGAGGTTCAAAATCGGAAGATTTTCGCCTCAACCTCAGTTGATGGAATTGTTGAAAAGAGCGGAAATGTCGTTAAAACCGTTATTTCACCGACTCAAATGGCAAATACAGAACTTCTTTCTCTGTTACCGTAGTACCTTTCAAGTGTATTCTCAGGTTATTTGGGAATATCTTAACTCTGTTTTGGCTAAAACCCCGATTAAAATTCGGGGTTTTTTAATGAAAATATAACTTGCCATTTTCAGAGCTATTTGTTATTTTTTTAAGGTAAATTAACATTTTTATTTAGAGAATTATTTTTGGTAACAGATTTCCACATATTTAACCCATTAACACATTCATCAAATAATCACCCGACAGAGGATGTAATGAGCAGTACTGAGAGCAGTATGTGTTGTTTTTCGTTCTGTCATGGAATTATTTAGGAGGATTTCACAATGTCAGAACGTGAACAAGGCACAGTAAAATGGTTCAACTCAGAAAAAGGTTACGGTTTCGTTACCCGTGAAAACGGTTCAGACGTATTCGTACATTTTTCAGCCATCAAAAAAGAAGGTTTCAAAGCCTTAGAAGAAGGTCAAAAAGTTGAATTTGGCGTCACCGATGGTGATCGCGGTCCGCAGGCAACTGATGTAACCGAAGTATAAATTTTACTTTTGTCAAATTTACGAAAACGGATGCGAAGTATCGCATCCGTTTTTTTTATATACAGGAAAGAGGGGCTGGTCCGGATGGCGAACCAAAAGAGTAGTTGACCAGATAAACGATATCCCCGATATCCAATGTCGTGCTACTGTCGACATCAGCTTCTTCAAAACATGCCGGAACAGGACCGGATGGAGAACCAAAAGAATAATCAACAAAATATACTAAATCAGCAATATTGATTTGATCGGATGGATCATTATCTACATTACCGCGGATCCCAATACAGCAGCTTGCAATGTATGCACCTGATATCTGAGTCGGATTATACAACCCGTAAGGGGATACAGCGGATAAAATCTTATCATCATAATTATCAGCTGAAAATTGTGCTACACCGGATGCAGATGCTGTCGTTGTCAAGACAATCTCAATCACCGGTGAATTCCCGGGGCTGAGATATTGACCATCCGGTACCGTTAGTGAGATATACATACGTTTATTAAACAGATCAAAATGAGTTATTACGAGATTCATAAAAGATGACCGCAAAGTATCATTGGTTACATCGCTAAAAGTCAATGCATAATCTGATGTCCATTGAACCGGTATCTGGATTTCCTGCAGGGGCAGATAATTTGAAAGATAGACCGGGATCCGGAGTGTGCTTCCGGGTGTAACTATCTGATCCTGAAAAATAACGGAATCTTTATGAACAGCGATATAGGCATCACGGGTTGCGTTAAAGTTTCCTTCTGTTGCGGTAACGTCAAGCTGTACTGAATATACACCGGGGTCAGTATAAGTATGAAGCGGGGTGGATTCTACAGAACTATCACTATCACCAAAATCCCAACTCTGACTGGTGACCGATAAGCTGGATATTTGAGAAAACTGTACATCAAGCGGTGCTTCACCAATCTGTATATCGGATTTCAGGCGGACACCTTTTTCGATAATAGTTAGAAACTGATTTACAGAAACCGAAGTGAGATATTCGACCGGTGAATTTGGCCATTCAACAATGATTGAATCAATAATTGCTGCATCACCAAGACCAATAATCATATCATTGCTGTTTTGTACACAGTACCCATGCTGTGATGAAACCTCTGTTATTTGCCAGACGGGTGAACCGTTGATTATTGCTTTTACTTTAATTTTAGTACCTATTGCAGAGCTGTTTGATATGGTGCCGACGGGGAGGATATGAATCCAATTGTTTGCTGAACCCACATCATTCCTGTACAGTGCATTATTCTCTGTCTCACTCAGCCATTTTGCGACCATCAGATCATTATCGCCATCTTTGTCATAATCACCAAAAGCACAACCATAAGACCACCCCTGGTCGGTGACAACATCTTCACCGGTTACTTTTGTAAAAGCACCAGCTCCGTCATTTTCATACAGGATGTTTGACTGGAATGCTGTACCGAATCCATTGGCAATAAAAAGATCAAGATCGCCGTCATTGTCAAAGTCTATCCATGTTGAACTGGCTGTATTTGTAAAATCAAATGCAAGTGCTGATAAGGGATCTTTTGTAAAAGTACCGTCTCCATTATTGATGTAGAAAAAATTCAGTTCGTTAGTGTTATTGCCAACAAATAGGTCAAAGTCGCTATCGTTGTCATAATCACCCCAGCTTGCTGTCCAGCTGTTTCCCATATCGGTGACGATAGCACCTGTGATTATTTTAGTGAAAGTACCATCCCCGTTGTTTTGGTATAATCTGTTTGGATATCCGGTTTCATTGGCAACAAACAGGTCCGGGTCGCCGTCATTGTCATAATCAGCCCATGTTCCGCACCGGGAGATATCGGTGTCGGTTGTGACGGCGGTTAAAGTATCTTTCGTAAACTGAAGATTTCCCTGATTGATATAGAGGAAATTTCTCAGATCACCTGAAGAGTTGGCAATAAAGAGGTCAACATCACCATCAAGGTCAAAATCTGCCCAGGAACAGGATTCGGAAAAACTATTTTCATTTGCCGGTTTCGCTTGTGAAAGAAAATCAAATGAACCGGAGTCCGAATTTTTGTATAGCAAGTTGATTTCGTTCCACCAGTTCCCCACTGCACAATCCAAAAATCCATTATTATCAAAATCAGCAAACGATGCACCATCACTGGGAGTACCGTCCTCGACTATATCACCTGTTAATTGACGGGTGAATGTACCGTCGGCGTTGTTTAGAAAGAGCATATTATTATCACCGCCTGATTTTCCATTGGTGATAAATATATCCGGGTAGCTATCGTTATTGATATCAACAAAGTTTACCGAACGGGAACCGGTCCCATCGCTGACTATATCACCGGTAGTTATTTTCGTGAAATTCTGTGCTGATATCGGTGTGTGTAAGACCGAGATTATAAACAGGACAAACTTAACTGTTTTGGCAAGCATTTCAGACCTCTTGTTATCGTCGTTTATTTTCTTTTGTTTAGAAACGGCAAGAGTTCTTTTTTTGGCAGTTTTTTGTGATAAGAGGTGATAATTCGGGATAAACGGTGAAAATCGTGTTAAAAAATTTCGGGTAACTCATCTTTGAAACGGCGACTGAGACTTAACTCACTGTTGTTTGTCAGAATTATTTTATAATCACCCGATGTAGTCGGCTCGAGGCGTTTGATTTTGTCTGAATTGACAATATAAGATTTATGCACTCTTTTGAACTGTGAAGGGAGTTTCTCAAGCATCAATTTCATTGTCTCACGGTAGATTGTTTTTTCTTTGGCATGATGTATAAGAAGATAATTCCCTGAAGATTCGATAAAGTTTATCTTCGCTATATCTATTTTTTTAATCAACCCACTTTCTTTGACAAAAATAAATTCTCTATTCTGTTCAGTCAGTTTCTCTGATTTAATCAATTTTTTTATCTGATTGTTCTGTTTTTTTAAAGTGAGTCTTTCTTTGGCACGGTTACATGCTTCAGTAAACCGTTTTTTGTCAAATGGTTTCAGCAAGTAATCAACAGCATGGTAGTCAAATGCTTTGACAGCAAACTCATCATAAGCGGTCACAAAAATAATTAAGGGGAGATCAGTAAGCCCGACTGTTTCTACAAACTCAATACCGGTCATCTCCGGCATCTGGATATCTAAAAATATTATATCCGGTTTATTCGTCTGCAAATATTTGTAAGCCTCATATCCATTCTGACATTCTGTAACTTCTCCTATCTCAGTAACCTCTATGAGCATATGTTTGATACGTTCTCTGGCGAGTTTCTCATCATCGACTATTAAAATTGAAACCATAGGACTACCTGTTTTGATAGGGGATTGTAATAACTGCTTCGACGGAATTATTATTATTCAGAATTGTAAACGATGCGTTTTGTTGATAGATGTACTGAAGCCGTTCGACAGTGTTTTTCAGTCCGATTTGTGCATGCTGCTCGATAGAAAATGAGTCATCAAGCTGTGCGTTGCTGTTTCTAACCGTAAGAACGAGAGTGTCACCATCAATTTTGCTTATAATTTCTATTTTTCCGTCACCTGATTGTTTTGATATGCCGTGCTTCACTGCATTTTCAGCCAGCGGTTGGAGAATCAGATATGGAACCAATGCACTTTTAGTATCCTGAGGAATTTCAAATGAAATTGTCAGGCGGTCTTCAAAGCGGACCTGTTGTATTTCCAGATACTTTTTTAAAAGATCTATCTCTTCGTCAAGTCTTGTCATCTGCTGATGTTCTTTGGCAAGCGAGGTTCTTAAAAAGTCGGAGAGTTTTGTTGTGACTAAATCAGCTTTTTCAGGATCGGTATGTATCAGGGCAGTAATCGTATTTAAGGTATTAAAGAGAAAATGCGGCTGGAGTTGTGTTTTTAACTGTTCAAGTTTGGTTTCGGCGAGGGTTCGGTTCAGTTCAGCTATACGGGTTTTTTCTAAAAAGAGCTGCCGGTAGTAATTAAATGCATACACACCGACAACAATGAAAATAAATGCAACCGAGTTATCGTTTATCTTTCCTAAGTACG
>QQUK01000279.1 GCA_008501655.1 Calditrichota bacterium | reverse complement strand
CTACAGCAAGGTCACAGGCAACGGCATAACCTAAAGGACAGTCAGCATCGGCTGTGACGGTGAAGTAATCAACGCTGTTGGCTGATGTCGCACCGGAGGAATCGATCGTACCAAAATCACCGTATGAATCGTCTAAAAAGACATTGCCGTCGGTGGTTGAGATTGTTCCGGTGACGTTGGGTGTTATCATCGAACCGTTGTTGGTCAAGGTCAGGATAACATTAGCTGTTTCACCCGGGTCTAAGATACCGTTGTTGTTGCCTGCGGCATCATCTACAAAAAGTGAGGTATATGCAAGGTCCGGTGCATGAATCGGGATAGTGAAAGAACCTTCCCATGTATCCCGTGCTGTACCGGTAACGGTTAAGTCGAATGTGACCGAATGATTATCGGGAACATCCAATGAAATATCAAACTCAAAGGCATTGGTGACAGTTCCGCTTCCGTTGTCAGGAGCGATCTGTCCGAACGCTTCGGTGTCATCAACTAAAGCAATATTAAAATCGGTTGAAGCTATAGAAGCATTGACATCGTAAGCTGTATCGGGACCGACATTGATGAGGGTCATGGAGAGGGAGATTGTTTCGCCAAGCTCGGCAAGACCGTTGCCGTTACCACCAACCGCATCTTCTATGACTACATTGTCAAGAACCACATACGGTCCTGAAGGTGTTATTACCTGAATTGTACTAATGTAGGGTACCGTATTGTAACTAGTTATTGTTAATGTAACCTGTTCACCAATAGGGAGTGCTTCATTAAAAGAAATTGAAGTGAAACCGGATGCATTTGTATAAGCAGAGCCCAAAAGACTACCGTTGTAAGATACTGCGCATAAGGCACCTTCAACACCAGGAATATCAATATCAAAAGATGTTGCTGTAAATAAAACTATCGGGTCATGATTTACTGTTAGTGTTGACGGATTGTCTGTTCTAAGTAATACCGACGGGTCACCGAAGATATGCCATGTATCATAAATTTCTATACCACCAGATCCATTTACATCAATCGTTTTACAGGAACCGTTGAATGCAAGTCCACCGAGAGTAAATTTTGATTCAGCAATAAGTAAATCGGTGATTTCATCCTGTGCATCCATAGGTGGAGTCCATGACTGGTTGATAGATGACATATATGCAGCGATCGCTCCTGTAGGATTTCCGGAACCGTCGGTGGCACGTAACCATGCTTCACCAAAGCAGGTTGTTCCGTCAAAATCACCATTTACACAGGCAACTGACACAATGAATGGATACATGTCAGCATTTGTTAATGTATTTACATTAGCACTACTAAAGCCACTTGTTGACCATGCAGTTACAGAACCATGCCCACAATAATTGATAAATGAACGACCATCATTTACACCGGCACTGACAGCACCTGCAGATGCACCAGGGTCGTATACTTCATCAACTTCGGTAAAGTTGTAAGCAAGGAGATCGTCTCTGATATATCCCATATGAACATAATCAGCTTCGCCATAATGCCCTATTCCGGCACCTTCATCAGAGCCGATACCAATACCTTTGGAGTACCAGTCAAAACCCTGGGGATTCATTTCATATTGCAGAGTACGAGTTACCTGAGTTTGTACATCAGTAATGTTTTCTGCTGAAAATCTACCAATAAAAGCATCCGGATAATCATCTGAACCGGCAAGTTTACAATAACTCGGATCAGAGGAACCGCCAGAAGCTGTCGGTGTGGCAATCTGTGCAGCATCACCTACAAGTAATATCCAGGCAAGGTTCGTAGAGTCATAAAAATTTTGAATGAAATTTTTAATCAAAGTACTGTTGTTTCCAATTGATGATATATCTACCATTGTGGTTTTTATACCTTTTTGTAGTTTCCAATCAACCAGCGGCTGCATAGCAGTATTAAAACCGTCATAAGTGATAATCAACATATCGCCAAACTCTTCGACCGGTGTATATTTATCATCAGTGACATAATTTAAAAAACGATGTGAGTAAAGATTTTCAAATGCCGGAACATATGTATCAGAATATTCTCTCGGAGTTAACACATTATAATCATCCTGACCCTCAGAGTACACTTCAACAGTTACGTTAGTATAAACTCGCAATGTTCTGGTAACATGATTGTACTGAAAAGGGAAAAGTTCAACGACAATTCCTCGATAATCTCTCAGGATGTAAGGTTTTGTCAAAGTTGCGAGATTTTCAGGGTAAAAATCATCTGTATTATATACCTTTCCAAAAGTATATGGAACATCATCGGGGTTAACTGTACGAAGGAGATTTCCTTTAGATGGAACGATCTGTGTTTCCGGATAATCTATATATTCAGATGCTAGAATACGAACATTCATTTTATCCGAATCTGGAATAATGATTGATCTGTTGACATGGGGAAGTGCAGGAACACCTTCTTCCAAAATAAGACCTTCTTCATTAGAATTGATTTGGTAAAAAGTTTCGTTGTTAATCTTGATAGCTTCAAGATTAAAAGCATTAACCTGATAATCAATAACTGTTTTTGAATCTGAAGAACTCAACAGAGTGATATCGAGTTCATTCTCTGAGTTGTTGAGAATTACCTGTTCTGCGGATAGGGAAGCAAAACTAAGCAATGTGAGAGCACAAGAGAATACAATTCTCATCCACATAGTATTATTCCTTTATCGATTTATTATTATTTTGACCGTCCTTAAGCGTTTGTACGTAATTATGTTACTCTTATATCTAGAAAATACCAAAGAATCCATATTTGTCAATTAAAAATAGGTATATATGTCTAATTATCTCTTAATTTGTATAGATTTATATAAAACTTGATAATTTATAGGAACTGTATAGATTAGGCAAAAACAAAGGATGAATTTATGAAAACTATATATAATGTTTCAGAGGTTATTAATAATAAGATAATTAAACCGGGGTCAGTTATTTATACAGCCGGTAATGCTGCAACTCCGCAAATAATATTAAAGCAACTAGGAGAAGACCATTCGATCCAACACATTGCTCTTTATTCTGTCCTGTTGCTAGGAGATAAAATTTCATCTCTGTTCACCAAAGAGAGATGCATGGAATTGACACATAGAATAATCTTTAACAGTTCGCTAACAAGAGAAGCTGTAAACAGAGGA
Source organism: Calditrichota bacterium (assembly GCA_008501655.1). Taxonomy (GTDB): domain Bacteria; phylum Zixibacteria; class MSB-5A5; order GN15; family FEB-12; genus QQUK01. The sequence continues at coordinate 2,696 of QQUK01000279.1, read as the reverse complement.
TATGCGAAATATCATCCAATGCATTTATCAGAAATACCCAAATATGCTGAACAGAGTGAAGGATTTGATATTGTGTTTTTGACAGTTGCCGGTCCTGACAATGGCGGAAATTATAGTCTCGGGACAACTGTTGAAGGTGTTTTTGCAGCTATTCGATCAGCCAAAAGAAAAGGTGGACTTGTAATAGCTGAAAAAAATGCTAAAATGCCTTTTGTGCTCGGAACAACAATTCCCGGTGATATTATTGACTATATAGTCCCCACGGATTATGATCTTCCTGTCAGTCCTGTAAAAGAACCGGATGAAACAGCACAGAAAATCGGTGAAATCATCGCATCATTGTATATACAAGATGGAAGTAAAGATAAACCGGGATCTACGCTGCAGTATGGAATAGGTGAAGTTCCTGAGGCTGTTTCGAATGCTATTATTAAACGGGGTTATAAAGATTTAGGCATTCATACAGAGTTGTTTGCCGGTGCAATGCGAAGATTGATTGAACAAGGGGCTGTGTCAAATAAATGGAAAGGTGCTACCGATTTTTCAGTCTCGTCAATATTTTTAGCTGAAAATCAGGAAGCATATGACTGGCTTCATTATAACAGTTCGGTACAGAGTCGTCCCTGTGATTATACAAATTCTGTATTTACTATTGCTCAACAGCCGAGAATGGTGTCAATTAATTCAGCAATCGGAATTGATCTTCATGGAAATATTTGGGCAGATTCACTTGATGCCAGAAAAATATATAGCGGAGTTGGGGGGCAGACCGATTTTATCAGAGGGACACAATATTCAGAAGGGGGCATTGCTATTATAGCTCTAAAATCAGTAACTTCAAAAGGTGTCCTTAAAATAGTTGATAAAAGCCCTGCCGGTATTACAACAACAGCAATTCCGGCTGATCAAGTTATAATTGTTACTGAAAATGGTGCTTTTGATCCCAGACGACTGAGTTTAGGTGAACGTGCTGTAGGCATAGCTCATCTTGCCGGTGAGGAAAATCGTGAGGAATTGCTTAAAATGATTCATGATGATCCCGCATTTCATAATCCTGATAAGGCAATAATGAAAGGTATTCCAGGTTTTATCCCGTATGAAAAAGCGATCGCAAATTAAACATCGTATAATTTGCGAATATAATTGATATTGAGAATAACTCTATTTCCAGCATCACCTTTTTTATATATTTAAATATATGAAAGAGTAAAGGGAGAATGAATAAATTCATTTATATCTGCTTTATCTTACTTTGGTCTACTACAACAAATGCAGAAAATATTTCATTAGCTGAGATTCTTCAAAGTTCACCTTCCAAACAGATTCTTAGTGAAAAATCCTCAGCACAACATTTTATTTTCAGTTATAAAGTTCATCAGAACGGTAATTTTCAAAATACCGTTTTTAATTACGGGGTAATCGGAAATGTGTTTAATGCACCTAACGATATAAACCCTTATCAGCAGGCACCAAAATATTACTTTCCTCGAAACGGTCGATTCAGACATGGCATAGTTTCTTCACTCTGGGTTGGTGGCGTTGTAAACAGGGACACATTGGTTTCTACCGGTATCGATTATGATTATCCGAACGGCGTATACAGTTTTGAATTTCTACCAGATAATTATTTTGAAGATAACTATATAGATCTTTCACCACGTCGTTTTTTTCTGAATGCTTCAGATTTTCAGCTTTCTCAAAATACGTTTCAAACAACATTTGTAGATACAAACTCTAGTTTGTACTGGTTTCAGGATTTTCATCCTTATGATGGAAGAATGCATAAACCATTAGGGATAAAAGTTACTCAAACAAGTTATTCCTGGTCATATAAATATGCAGAAGATTTTTTAATTGTTGATTATGAAATTGAAAATGTCGGTAAATTTCCGATTTATGATGCTTATATCGGACTCTATCATGAAGGAGCAATGCATCATACGGGTGAAGTTCCTGCTCCGAAACTTGATGACCTCGAAGGATTCTTGGAATCTTACCCGTATGAATATGAAGAGTTGGGAAATGAACAAATTAATCTTGCATGGACATGTGATGTTGATGGGGACCCATATGGAGGTGTATGGCACAGGGCATCTACGGTAAATTGCCTTGGAATAGCACCGCTATATGTACCGGAAGAAGCAGATGTTTACAATTTTAACTGGTGGACTACAATTGGTATTGAGGATTGGGGACCAAGAAAAAAAGATCCCATGACTGGAGCTGTACGAAAATTTAATGGAGTTTATGGAACCCCAAAAGGTGATAAAAATAAATACTATTTGATGGCTCATCCGGAAGTTGATTACTCAGGGTATGAAGCATCTGTAGATTATTCTAATCGGGGATGGATTGAACCAACAGAATCAGCAGATGCAATATCAGATGGACACCATGTGAATTATCTGCTTTCCTGGGGACCATTTGATTTAGAGCAACAAGATAGAAAACATGTTACGTTAGTTTTATCAGTAGGGCAATATTTTCACACAGTACCTTCCGCATATAGAGATATCTTTAATCCATTAAATCCAAAACCTTTTATGGATCAATTGGATTTTGAAGATTTAATCAATAATGTCAGATGGGCAAAACGAATTTATGATAATCCCGGAGTTGATACTGATTTAGATGGTGATTACGGCAAATATATTTTCATCGTCGATAGTTTGACATTTGATTCTACACAAGTGTTT
>QQUK01000149.1 GCA_008501655.1 Calditrichota bacterium | reverse complement strand
TTCAAGATACATTAAAGAAGACTCAGGGGAATCAATCAAAAGCTGCAAAATTACTTTTGATGCCTTTGACCACATTGCGATATAAAATAAAAAAATATGGTCTATAATTTCTCGGGTCATTTACAACTTTTACCATATTCTAACACATTGTTGTAATGCGAACTGATTTAAAAACAATCAGTTATAAAATACTTGTAAATTGTTGTAAATTTCAGTTGTAAATCCACCCCTAATAACCCAAAGCACATTTTTGGTAATATATTGTAGCACTATGAGTTACAATTAGTCTTCCATATTATCCCATTCGGACTGAATTTTGTTAGTCATACTTGCAAACTCAATACATAAGGAGTAAGTATGCAAAATGTAACTAAGTTCAATTCAGCCACTATCAAGAGTGTCATAATTCTTGTTATGATTGTATCAATCCTCCCTCTCAGCTTGCTTGCTGATGGATCTGGTACTTTACCACCACCTCCTGATTCATCAGGTCAGAATAACTCGATCATTATTGATACAACAACTACTGATTCCGATACAACACAGACTGAATTCTCATTAATTGATAGTATAACATTAACACTATATTTCTTGATAGTTCTATAAGAAACATTGGAAATAAAATGGGTATCGAAAAAATGTTTCAATTATTGATGATGCTTGAAAACAGACCGTATGTATCACTACAGGATTTATCTCGTGAATGTGATATATCTAAAAGACAGTTATATCGATATCTGAATATCTTATCGTCACACAATATTTCCATCTATTATGATAAAAATTACAGGGGGTACAAACTAAGAGCCGGAGGGACTCTTAGTTTCACTAAATTAACAGCTATCGAAGAGGTATATCTGACGGCTCCTACGGTATTTTTTATGCTTCATCAGGAAGGGGAGACTGTATTTAAAGAGATTTTTATGAAAATGAAAACAAACTTAAAAAAAGAATCCAAAACAATACTTGAAAACCTTATTGACCGGATTACCTCTTCGGTTTCATTCGAGGAATTTTATAAAAAACTGCACTATGTCATTTTAGAATATGCCATCGAGTTTAAAACTTCATTGTTAATCTGGAATTATTTGGAGAGTAATGTTATCAAAGTTAATTCACCGAATCTGGTATTTGAAAATATCTGGCTGCTTCAGGATTTAGAGAATAAAAATATAAATATCGAGTTACAGGATGTGAAAAAGATAGATTTTATTGTATAGATGATAACTTGTTAAGTTAGATTCAAGTAATTATATTTGTGCTGTCATGCATCTTCATCTGACAATATGATTCGGCAGGATCACAGGGATCCTGCCCTACTATTGATATTATTTAGAGGATTGAGTGCAATATACTTTGGAACAGAGACGTAAATGGTATGACAATTTCTTTGAGATAAACTCAATGAAAATGAAAGAAAGCCGAATTCAACGATTGTATACTTGTCCATGTTGTGGTTTTCCTACGCTTGAAGAAAGAATCGTTTGGGATATATGTTCACTTTGTTGGTGGGAAGATGATGGACAAGATGATAATGATGCTGATGATGTGCGAGGTGGACCAAATTACTCATACTCATTAACAGTTGCGAGAGATAATTTTGACAAACACTTTCTCATGTATAATTTAAACCCTGATGAAAATGAAGCAGTGATAAATTCTCATTTCAAAAAATTAGAGAAGAAAAAAGAGATAATTGAGTTACTTTTTCAATTTATGGAAGGAAAAGGGTCAAGTAGTACGAAACCTGTTAAAAGATGGAAAGAGATAAAATATTTATTGGATAATTTTAGATAGCGAGAAACGATGTAACACAAAAACGGTGTTGCATCCATACAACACCGTTTTAATCAATAATACACATAGAGTCTGTAAGATCCCTCTTGCATCCCCACCCAATAGGGTCTACCATATATACGCTTCAGCTATCCAAAATGTTCGAAATTATTTGGAGTGTGATATACTTCAGTACAGTTGAAATTAAACTTTTTTAATGTCGAAAACTCCTTATATTGCCCGCATGCAGACTTCATTTCACATCATATCACTGATTGCTGAACTAAAAAATGAGATTCAGGGCGGAAAAATTGTCGCCACCGAGTTTTATAAAAAGGAACGAACCGCATATCTTATCATCAAGGGGAAAAAGCGGTTAGCTCTCGGATTCCTCTACCATCCGACCAAATCAGGGGTTTTTCTGATACCGCCATCAAAGATTGAACTGACCACCCGTGAGAAACCGTGGCCGATTTTCGGGCTTGAAGGAGAGGTCATCTCAGATATCAAACAGCTCGGTTTTGACCGGTTTATCGAAATCACTTTTGAGAAAAATAAGAAAAAATCTTATCTGATAATCGAGGCAATCGGACCAAACGGAAATCTCTGGCATCTTGATGCTGCATACTCCCGAAAAGCTACCCTGCGAAAAAAAGATTTCAAAACAGGTGACAGATACGAAACTCCTCCGGCACAGGACAGGCTTGACCCACTGACAATCACTGCTGAACAGCTCGTTGCCAGACAAAAGGAAAAGGAAGATCTTGCACCGGTTTATCTACTGGAGCGGTATGTCTCCGGGTTTAATCTGACTCTTGCAAAAGAAGTTCTGCATCGGGCTGGTTTTGCTGACGACTCGTTTGATGATGAAAATGCTCCAACAATCGTAAAAACAATTTCAGAACTCCTACAGCTGTTTAAGCGGTTTGATGTCGGCTATCTCTATCAGGTAAAGGGTGTTTTTGAAGCGTATCCGTTTAAGCTGGCATCGGTTGATAAACAGCCGGAAAAATTCAAATCACTTTCCCTTGCCGTCAAAGAGATGACCGAACGGAAGTCTGAAAAAATTGAGACTTTCGACGAGGAGAAAGTCATCCGCGATGCGGTTAAAAAAGCGATAAAAAAACTTGAGAAACGGAAAGTCAATATTGAGTCGGATATATCGCAGGCGGAAGATTATGAGATTTATAAATTGTATGGTGACTTGCTTCAGATTAATTTTTCAAAAATAAAAAAAGGGATGACATCAATAAAAGTCGAAAACTCTTTTGTTGATTCACTTGATGAGATTGAAATCAGTCTCAATGATTCGATAACTCCCCATGAAAATGTCGAACAATATTTTAAAAAACACCGCAAAGGGCGCGAAGGACTTGAGCTTCTTAAACGACGACTTGCAATTACCAAAGACGAGATAAAATCTCTGGAAGAGATAGCCGGGGAGCTTGCAACACATTTCCAGAACGCCAAAGAGAAGTTCTCTTCGGAAATCAAGGCTATTTTACCTAAGGAACAAAGCAAATCGATTCAAGCGGAACGTCTGCCGTATCGGGAATATCAGCTTTCGACCGGCCTGACGATATTTATTGGTCGTGATGGGGCTGATAATGATAGAACGACGTTTGATTTTGCCAAGCCGTATGAACTCTGGTTTCATGCCCAGCAATGCCCGGGTTCGCATGTTGTCATGAAGTTTCCAAACAAAAATTTCGAACCGTCAAAACAGGAGATAGCCGAAACTGCAGCGGTGGCAGCGTTTCACAGTAAAGCGCGCAATGATACGATGGTACCGGTCATTTATACTGAACGGAAATATGTCCGCAAACCACGCAAGGCAAAAGCAGGATTGGTGACGGTGGAACGGGAGAAGTCGGTTATGGTTGAACCGAAAGAACCGAAATGAAATGTGCCATGATGACCCAGTAGAATATTTGATATCAGGGTAGCCCACTGCTTGCAGTGGGTTTCTATTCTTCTAATGTAAGTCAAAACTTCCGATCTAGTCAAATTATGTGGAATTTGTTTCTGGAGAAGCAGTTCGCAAACTGTCTTTACGTAATGTGCAAGGCAGACGTTCCCGTTGCCGGTTATTGTCGGGTTTCTCGACATTGAACTCTACCGAGTTCAATACAACGGAACCCGACCTACTAAATCTGTCAGGAGCATAGCCCTGTTTCTTCTGTCGGAAGTCAAGACTTCCGACCTACTCATTTGTCAGGCAAGACGCCTGACAGCACTATTCCAAAATGTCTAATGCTCCTGACCTACGAACTTGACAGGGCAATGCCCTGTCACTACAATTATATTTACCATGTGCGATAATAACGAACCAATTGAATATCCGATAGATGGAACTCTCGACCTGCATTTCTTTCAACCGAAAGAGACCAAAGATGTTGTCTTAGAATACATCAAAGTCTGCCTTGAAAAGGAAATCTTCCAGATTCGCATAGTTCATGGTAAGGGGAAAGGGGTCAAGCGAGAGATTGTACATGCACTTCTTCATAATCATCCCAATGTAAAATCATATAAACACGAAGGCGGGTCCGGCGGAAGCTGGGGTGCGACGGTTGTCGATTTATGCAAATAAAAAACCCGTTCGGGTAGAAAACGAACGGGCTTTTGTTGCGGAAAACTGGATAGCTACTTAAGCAATACCATTTTCTTGGTGTCACTGAAACTTCCAGCCCTCAGACGATAGAAATATACCCCGGAGGCATATTTCGAGGCATCCCACTCAAATTCTATATATCCCGCATCTGAATTTTCTTTATGCGATTCGACGGTCTGCCCTAATACATTGTATATAACCAATTCGTACTCACCTTTTACCGGTAGTGAGAATCGAATTGTGGTTGTCGGGTTAAACGGATTCGGATAGTTCTGGTAGAGCTCGAATCTATCCGGCAAATTTTCAAGTTTAGCAGTCATCATAAGACCATCGTAGGAGCCGACTGAAATCTCTTTAATCTCTTTGACGCTATTGAGTTTGAGGACTTCACCTTCGGACAGATAAGACTGACCGTTTAAGGCAAAGACAATCGCTCGGGTGTTTTCTCCGTCAAAGTTATAACGAAGGTCCATATGTTTTGATGACTCAGTTAACTCAGGCTTGACATCTCCTTCGATTAAGAATGATATCGCACCGATTTTTTCAGTAGTCTCAACAACCGAGAGCATTCCGGACTGGAGTGCAAACTCAGCTGTTGGCGTATAGCCGGCAACAGGTTTTGGGTATTGCGGTGCATCACCAACAATGACTCTGATTAAGTAAACAAGATCGGCAACTGAAAGAGCAATACCGTCTTTATTGACATCGGATGCAGCAATCTGTCCTTCGATATTAACCGTGAAGACCGAAAGTCCGTAAACAAAGTAGTTTGAATAAAGAACTGCATCGGCGATTTCGTAAGCAACTTCGTTTAAGTTTATATCACCGACAGCATCAATAGAGTCAGCACAAACGATATCAACACCGCCATTAGTGAAATCAACACAACGAATCGGCATTTTACCCGGTTCACCGCCGCCAATCATACAATCTTCGTGAGCCCCGTAGAATCCCGGGAATCCATAATTGTTATTAGTAATGTTGGCATATTCGAATGAATAGATATCACGGGACATCCAGAGAGTATCACCAAGAACTGATGATAAGGTATTATCACCGCAATCCATCCAGAAGAATTCGACCGGTGCATACTGACATTCAAGAGTTCGGTCGTTGGTTACCAGGAAGTCTATTTGAGCTAAATCACCAATTGAGTTCGTCAGGAAACAGGTCGGATGATATCCGCCGTTGTTTGTTTCAGCGATTCCGATTATCCGAAGAATTCCGGATGGGCAACCGCTGTTACAGTTTCCATCAGCGCCAAATCGATAGGTAAAATATTCCCAGCCGCAGTTTGTGAATATTGAACCGGGTCGGACTTCACCGACGGTCAATGCGGTCTGGTCATAAGCAATCAACAGGTCAAATCCACCGATCTGCTTGGAAGAACCATCATAGTATATGTTGACAGTTTCAAACTGACCCTGAATTG
>QQUK01000280.1 GCA_008501655.1 Calditrichota bacterium | reverse complement strand
AAAAGATTTATATGAACATTCTGACAAAGTAAAAGCACTTTACAATCTTGCTTCCGAAGAGATCGGTGAAGACCTTGCGAAACTTTCGTTTGAAGGTCCCGCTGAAGAACTCAAACGGACCCGGTTCACTCAACCGGCTATATTGGTGCATGCACTTTCGGTACTGACTCTGCTTGGTGACAAGACCCCTCACTTTGATTTTGCCTGCGGTCATTCACTCGGTGAGTATGCTGCTCTCGCTGTCTCCGGAGCTTTGACATTTGAAGATGCTATCAAAGCGGTCGTTAAACGGGCATCGCTGATGGAAGATGCCTGTCAGAAAAACCCTGGTACGATGGCCGCAATCATGGGACTCGCCGAAGAAACTGTAACCGAGATTTGTACCCAAGCATCAGATGGTGGAGTCGTAATCCCGGCAAACTTTAATTCTAAGATTCAAATTGCTATTTCAGGTTCAATTGTATCGGTCGAAAAAGCTGTCGAACTTGCCAAAGAATCAAAAGCAAAACGGGCGATGCTTCTCGAAGTCGGCGGTGCTTTTCACTCACCTTTGATGGAACCGGCAAAAATCGGCATGGAAGCATATTTGAGAGATGTTACAATCTCCGACCCGAAAATACCGGTTGTAGCCAATGTGACTGCACAGACGGTCATGTCCGGAGATGATATCAGAAACCTGCTGGTGCAGCAGATAACAGCTCCGGTACGATGGTCTCAGACCATGACATTTCTCTTAGATAACGATGTGACAACGGTTTACGAGATCGGGCCGGGTAAGGTTTTAAGCGGTCTTGCTAAACGGGAAATGAAGCCTGAGAAAATAATAAATCTTGACACGCTTGATGATATTGAGAAAATTTAACAAAATATAGATTTGGATATAAAATGGATTTTAATAAAAAAACAGTTATAGTTACCGGGTCAGCCCGTGGTATAGGACGAACTATCGCTGAACGGTTTAGCGCCGGTGGTGCAAATCTTGTTATTAGTGATATTTCCGCCGAAGCTGCTGAAACTGTCGCCGGTGAAATAGGCAATAAATCTATTGGACTTAAGGCTGATGTCACCAATCAGGATGATATTGACGCACTGTTTGAAAAAACGATTAAAGAATTCGGTCAGATTGATATCGTCGTCAATAATGCCGGTATCACAAAGGATACCTTGCTTATCCGGATGTCGGAAAAAGATTGGGATATGGTACTTGACATCAATCTCAAAGGAGCGTTTCTTGTCACAAAGTCAGCTGCTAAACTGATGATGAAACAGCGCTATGGGCGTATTGTCAATATCAGTTCAGTAGTCGGACTGACAGGGAATGTCGGACAGGCAAATTATTCTGCTTCAAAAGCAGGGCTGCTTGGACTGACAAAATCCACAGCGAAAGAACTCGGAGCCCGCGGTATTACATGTAATGCTGTTGCCCCCGGTTTCATTGCTACAGAAATGACAGAGAATCTTCCTGAAGAAGCAAAAGAAGGATTTCTGTCAAAAGTATTAATCAAACGTGCCGGAACGCCGGATGATATCGCCTCAGCAGTTGCATTTTTAGCTTCTGATGAAGCATCGTATATCACCGGGCAGGTTTTAGCCGTTGATGGTGGTTTGACAACAGTATAAAATAAAATAAATTCCAAAGGAGAATGTAAAATGTCTGTTGAAGAAAGAGTCAAAAACATTATCGTAGAACAATTAGGTGTTGAAGCTGCACAGGTAACTGAAGGTGCAAAATTTGTAGAAGATTTAGGCGCCGATTCACTTGATACCGTTGAACTGGTTATGGCACTCGAAGAAGAATTCTCAATCGAAATTCCTGACGAAGATGCTGAAAAAATCGGTTCAGTCGGTGATGCTATTAACTATATTAATGATAATTCAAACTAAGAGATTTTAATTTATTATGAGTCGAAAAGTCGTCATAACTGGTCTAGGTGTTGTTTCTCCGGTAGGTAACTCTACCGATAAATACTGGAATGCTCTGCTTGAAGGGAAATCCGGTGTAGATATAATTCAGAAGTTTGATATATCTGATTACCCGGCTAAGATTGCCGGTGAAATCAAAGATTTCGACATCACTGAATATGTAGAAAAAAAAGAAGCACGGCGTATGGATCTTTCCGAACAATACGCTATAGCCGCCAGTGAACAGGCAGTAAAAGATGCAAATATCAATCTTGAATCTTTGGATTTGGATATGTGCGGTGTTGTTATCGGTTCCGGTATTGGTGGTATCAATACCTTTGAACAGCAGCACGGTACCCTTCTCAAATCCGGTCCGGGACGGGTGTCGCCATTTTTTATTCCGATGATGATTATAGATATGTGTGCAGGTTTGGTCTCCATCCGTTTAGGATTCAGGGGACCAAACTATGCAACAGTTTCAGCGTGTGCTTCATCGTCACATGCAATCCTCGACGCGTACCATATTATTCATCGAGGTGAAGCTGACTTAATGCTGACCGGTGGTGCCGAAGCGACAATCGTACCGTCATCACTTGCCGGATTCTGTCAGGCAAAAGCACTTTCGACCCGAAACGATGAACCAACCAGAGCATCGAGACCATTTGATATCGACCGTGACGGATTTGTCATGGGTGAAGGTTCCGGTATGATGGTCATGGAATCAGAAGAACATGCCAAAGCACGCGGTGCAAAGATTTATGCTGAGTTCTCAGGTGCCGGTATGACTGCTGATGCCTACCACATGACCGCTCCCCATCCGGAAGGTTATGGTGCTAAAAATGCGATGCGTAACGCTATCAAATCATCCGGGCTTCAGCCGGAAGATATAGATTATGTCAACACTCACGGTACATCGACAGGACTTGGTGATATCGCTGAGACAAAGGCAATCAAAGCAATCTTAGGCGACAGAGCGTACCAGATTCCTATCAACTCGACAAAATCGATGATAGGGCACCTGTTAGGCGCTGCCGGCTCACTCGAACTGATTGCATCGATCAAGTCTTTAGAAACACAAACAGTGCATCCTACTATTAACTTAGAAAATCCGGATCCGGAATGTGATCTTGATTATGTCCCCGAAGGGAAGCGGGAAGTGAAATTAGACCATGTTATGTCAAACTCATTCGGGTTTGGCGGACATAATGTCTCTTTAGTAGTGAGCAAATATAACGGCAATTGATAACATGGGTTTTTGGCAAAAGCTTTTTAAATCCGAATTTTCAGAATTTACAGCCGAAGACAGACAAAAATTAGACGCAATTCAGAAGATCACCGGCTATCATTTTCATGATCTTAATCTTTTATTATTAGCTCTCACGCACAGATCATTTCATAAACCGGGCGAGAAAAAACATACCTATCGTTCAAATGAACGGCTTGAGTTTTTAGGTGATTCCGTGCTCGGGTTAGTCATCGCTGAAATGTTATATCTGGACCATCCCGATCTCAGAGAAGGACGTATGACAAAAATGAAAGCGATGCTTGTAAACGAAATCACCCTCTCCAATGTCGGAAAAACAATAAAACTCAATGAGCAGATTCGGATGTCCCCTGAAGAGGAGAATCTCGGAGGCAGGCAAAGACCTTCGATTATCTCTGATGCTTTCGAAGCGATTTTAGGTGCTGTTTATATTGATGGCGGACTGGGGGCAGCATCTGATGTCATCACCCGGTTAATTTATGCCCGCAAAGATGATATTTTATCAGATAAATCTCAAAAGAACTTCAAAGGCGACCTGCTGGAACTGATGCAGGCAAATGGGGACGGGATGCCGTACTACGAAGTTGAATCTGAGATAGGTCCCGACCATGACAAGGAATTTGAGATATCTGTGTACATCAATAAAGAGAAAATCGGGCACGGGCGCGGGCATACAAAAAAAGAAGCCGAGCAAAAAGCTGCCGCAATGGCACTCAAAAGTCTCAAAGAAGAGTAAAATCGGTCAGGGAACCGTCCTTTCTGTTTTCCAAAACTCAAAAAAAGTAGAATCCGGTCGTTTTTTTTATATTGACAATTATTTCAACTTTAGATAATTAATCTTCTTTAAATTGATAAAATGGATTCATGTAGCAAATAACAATAATGTTATCATAGTACCATTAACCATTTTAAAGGAGTCTTACAATGCGCAAGACTAAAAAAACCGCAACAAAAAGAAAGGCAGCTGCCAAGCGTAAACCAACCAAACGCAAAGCTGCACCGAAACGCAAACCGGCAACACGCAAAGCAGCTCCGAAAAAACGCGCTGTCCGCAAAGGTGCCAAAGCTTGGTCAGCTGCAGAGATCTCAAGACTGAGAAAACTGTACAAAACCAAAACAGCAACCGAAGTAGCTAAAACTCTTCGCAGATCCCTTGCATCGATTAAAGCAAAATGTCGTGCCTTAGGTCTGAAAAAAGCTGCTCCGGCAAAACGGAAACCGGCTACCCGCAAAGCTGCCACACGCAGAACAACTACCCGTAAAGCAGCTACACGCAGAACCACCCGTAAGACAGCAAAGAAAACGGCTGCCAAACGGAAACCTGCACGTAAAGCTGCTCCGAAAAAAACGGCTCGTCGTAAACCAGCAAAACGCAGATAAGACATTTTAGATACACACAGCATAAAGCCCGCTTGTCCAGCGGGCTTTTTTTATATGTGTAGTTCCAGTGCACTCTTTCCGCCGAGGCGGACTCAGTGTGACATCCGTACTATCTCAACAATGTCATTCCTGCGAACGCAGGAATCCAGTTTCAGTTAAGTCTCAAAAGTGTGCAAGGCAGGCATCCCTATCTGCCGGTAATTGTCGGGTTTCTCGACATTGAACTCTACCGAGTTCAATACAACGGAACCCGACCTACATAATAATGTCATTCCTGACTTGCTCAGGAATCCAGTTTCAGTTAAGTCATGATAAAATGAATTCTTTCTATCTTCAAACAGACCCCCAGCCCTTCTTGATTGAGGGGAGAATATAGAGCACACTTCGACAAGCTCAGTGTGACAAAATATAAGACTTGTCATTGCGGTGTGACTTTTTAAAGAATGTCATTCCTGACTTGCTCAGGAATCCAGTTTCAGTTAAGTCTCAAAAGTGTGCAAGGCAGACGTCCTCGTCTGCCGGTTATTGTCGGGTTTCTCGACATTGAACTCTACCGAGTTCAATTCAACGGAACCCGACCTACTAAAGTTGGGGTGTCAGGTGACAATCCACCTTCGGTGAATCAGCACCAGACACAACTTTTACAAGTTATAAACGAACCCCTCTCCTGCGAAGGCAGGAGTCTCATGTTTTTAGTCGGGTTCTTCGCTCGCTTTACGCGGACTCTTGGAACCCGACCTACGAATACTGTCAGGCTGGAAGCCTGACAGCAAATATGACAGAACTTGACAATTCCGGCTTTTTTGGTAATATTAGCTGTCTGAATAAGGTTATAATAATTGAAATACTGGAGATAAAATGAATATAGTCGTCTTAGTAAAACAGGTTCCAGAAATAGCCCTCATAAAAGTTGATGAAGCGGCTAACGAAGTCGTCCTTCCGCAGGGTCCCGGTACCGTAAATCCATTTGATGAATATGCTGTCGAAGAAGCCCTCCGCTTAAAAGAAAAACATGGTGGCGAAGTCACTGTAATGTCCGTCGGCACAGACCGCACCGAATCTGCTTTAAGAAATTGCCTTGCCCTTGGTGTTGATAATGCAATTCTGTTGACTGACCCGGCATTTGACGGTTCAGACCAGCAGGCTCTTGGTAAAATACTTGCTTCAGGTCTCAAAAAACTCGGTGATTACAATCTCGTTTTAGCCGGTAAACAGGCTGTAGACTCGGATTCCGCCCAGGTTCCGGGAGCTGTTGCTGCCGCTCTTGATTTACCACAGGCTCTGTTCGTCAAAAAGTTTGAAAATGTT
>QQUK01000341.1 GCA_008501655.1 Calditrichota bacterium | reverse complement strand
ACCGAAGAGGGCACAATCAGTGTTTTTCAACAGGTCAATTGTTCTATCCGGAAGCGGGTTTGCTTCTGTCTTCCAGAATTCCCATCCGATATCGCCATGAATATATTCGGCATCTAACTGAATTTTATCCAAAACGATTTTGGCAGCTTCCATCACGTCATTGCCAACACCGTCTCCGGGTAACCAGGCGATTTTATACTTAGCCATATAAATTTAAACTCCTCAATGTAGTTTTAGTTGTTTTAAATACTAAATGTAAAATTAAAAAAATGCGATGTCCCTAAATCATTTGAAAAGGGAACAAAAGCATAGTCTATTTTCATATTCCTTTTGGTAAATGATGCACCAGCAGAAAAACTCTTACTGTCATAATTAAACATATAACCGGCGCGTATATCAAATAATTCATTTATCTCTCTCTCAAGTCCGCTATGTACCCTGAACTCATCATCAAGAATCACCATATCGACAGAACCAAGAAATTTGTTTTTGTTATAGGATGCACCAATTGAATAGGTTGTCGGGAGAGATATCTCGCGGGATAAATCACCTCCTTCTATTGAAACGGTAAAATCAGAACCGAGATTCTGAATTGCACCACCGATATTCATTTCTTTTGAGACGATATACAAAAAGCCCAAATCGAAATTAAGAGCAGCCCCGGACCAGCGGTTGTTTTTTTCATACATCCATCCGAATGCAAATCCGAGAGATAATTTTTCATCCTTGATGTAAGTTAGCCCGGTTTTAAAAGATACATCCTGAAGATCAAACAGAGCGATCGGTTCTTCACTCGGTCCTATACGTTCTTCCAGATTTTCATCGGTGGCAAATCTTAATCCACCGTTCCAATTAACCTTCGAAGACAACGGCAAAACGAAATAACCCATTTCAAACCTGATATTATCCCAGTACTCGGTATGACCGAATGAGGCTGAAAAATTATCAAATGAACGGGTAGATGCCGGATTGTACAACGAGCCATTCACATCGTTAGCTATCGATACAAATGCTTCCCCCATTCCGGAAGGTCTGGCAGCCTGGACATTTTTCAAAAGTGCTAAACCACTTTGGGCGGATACTCCTGAAATAATCAAAAATGAGAAAAGGACTAATGCTAATACTGTTTTTTTCATGTTTTTCCTAAAATAAGAAATCAAATGAGAAAATATGTTCAGAGCCTTCATCAACTTTCTGAGTTGAGAAAGCATAATCTATTGCTAAGTTATATTTACTTAACGCAAACACATAACCGAACCCAGCGGTAAAACTTCTATCGGTATAGCCGCTTCTGATTCCAAGTTCTTCTGTCACAAAATATTCAGCACCGGAATGAAGTACAATACCCTGTTTTGAATTTTTAGTAAAATCCTGAGCTAAGAGAAGTTTTCTATCAAAAAATCGAGCCGATAGTCCGATTCCGACTTCAAAAGGTATTTTATCCTCCTGTACAGAACCGATCGAATTGGAAGTTACCGTTGAATAATATTCTTCATTATTCCAGCGATAGTTTGCACCAAGGTTTCTTAATACGATACCGGCCTGGATATCCTGTA
Source organism: Calditrichota bacterium (assembly GCA_008501655.1). Lineage (GTDB taxonomy): Bacteria > Zixibacteria > MSB-5A5 > GN15 > FEB-12 > QQUK01. Next base: position 23,809 of record QQUK01000341.1, on the reverse strand, counting down.
TTGACATCATATCCCTTCTCTCGCGATTAAAAAGCTGGCTCAGATAAAACAACGCACCAAGATCAAATGATACGGAATAAGACGACATTTCAGCAAACGATGAATGCATATATGATCCGACAAACCCTAAAGAGAACAATTTCTCAAACCGTTTGGTAAACAGGATGGTAAATTTATGATTATTTTGTGAGAAATCAGTTCCGGTCAATTCAGCATCGGTATCTCTCCCCTCGACTGAGCCAGAACCGGCAAACAACCATCCAAAACCAAGAGCTGATTGACCCTGAGTCGGTAATAATATCCCGGTATAAGACAAAGTTCTGTCAAGGGTCATCGCTCTATATGAAGATGCAAATACCTTATTCTGTAGTGACGAAAGACCTGCCGGATTAAAAAACATTCCGGCACCATCGTTTGAAATTGACAGATATGCTCCACCCATCCCGGTCGGTCTTGCACCGATAGGCACCTGCAGGAATGCTCCGGCATATCCGCCATCACCTTCTTCTGCTTGAACCAGAAGCGGTAACAGGAGAGCTGCTGCAATAAGTATATAAAATAATTTTTTCATCATAATCTCCTTACGGTATTACCGCTAATTTGCCCCACCGGACTTCTCCGGTAGAATATTCCATTTTGAAATAATAAACACCAACTGCAACCTCGTCGCCTTTGCCGTTTAAGCCATCCCAGGTTCTTCGGCCGTACCCGGCAGTCGGATAAATACCCGGGTCAAACGGTTCGTTGTCAATAACCCGGTCAACAAGATTCATGGCAAAATCATAAATCTCAAGGGTAATATTTGCCTGCTCTTCTACCACAAAATGAAATTCAAGCTGGTTATTTTGAACATGACTGAACGGGACCGGAAAAGCATAAACTTCATCAGCAGGAGTTTCGCTGTCAATTACATATAATGCTGTAGCTTCCGAAGTTCCCCGATCAACCCGAATAGTCCGGTCATCGGTGCCAACCCATATATAGTTGTCATCAACATCAACCGCATAAACCGGAGTCCCCGGTAAAAGAAGATCATAGCCGAGTGAATCTTTAAAATCCAGGACATTCCAGGTATAATTCAAGCTGAAAATCAACGAATCACTGATACCCCAGAGAAGTCCGTCGTTGGTAGCAGCATAGACAGTATCACCGGCAAAAGCAAAATTCCATGCAAAGTCATCATGTACCGGAGACCATAATCGGATCTGACTTTTTACGGAATCTATAATTGTTGTATCCGGAGGAGTAACGGTAGTATCAATCAAATAATAATAGGTTATTGCTGAATCTAAATAACTTGCCGAGATTCCCGGAAGTCCGCCAAAAGCAGGTCTGACCGATGCCCATACTCTTCCGACGGAATCAGAAGTACCATATTGAACATCTAGTGCTGGAATAAAATTACCATCGATACCTGAGATATCATTTGTGTAATTAATAACTATATCCGGAGAAAGTGTATCAAGATTTATTCTGGTAATATTAAAAGTCAATCCGCGGTTATAAGAAAGAGCAAAACCGTTTTCACTTCCCATCGCTACCGTATCACCAAAAACATCAATAGTATGAACGATATCAGTTGAGTAATCATCAGTTACAGTAGAACCCGAGACTTCAAGAACATCAAAAAGATCCGGTACTTCATCAAACTGGAAAAAACCGACATCGGTATAATAAACACCATAATCACCCGCAACTAAAAGCGTATCCCCGATTGCTGCTATATCATAGTTGTTTGCATTAAAGTCACGGACTTCATACGTCACTCCTCTATCATCGGAACGCCCTATTACTTTTGTAGCTGCAACAGGAGCATTATCAGATGGAATATTGACAGTCCAGATAATATCCACGGAGTCATTAAACCTTTGAACTTCAATATCAATAATCTTTGTTGATGCTGGGGTAGCAACAGATGATTCATCAAATACATAATTTCTCAATGAATCGATTGTTCCGGTCGGTGAGAGATACAGATTTACCATTCCGGAATCGGTACCAACGTACAACGTATCCGCAACAGCATGAAGAGCCTGAATGACATTTCTTCGATTATTTGTTGTAGTTTCGGTTGAATCGACAAAAATATGCTGCCAGCTGGTACCATCGTCATCTGAGACAAATAAACCGGCTTCCTGAACAGCCATATAAATCCGATCATTGATAACAGCAAAATCGGTAATCAATCTTCCGAGTCCTAAGAAACCTCCACCAAAAGTGACGGTGTTAAACGACTCACCATAATCATCAGAGATAGCAAGACCGGTTGATTGGGAGTCGATAAATGTAGATGCCGTTCCGGCAAACAAGATACCATCTTTATCTAAAAGGGCGGTAATATAGTTGTCCGGCAGACCGGATGTAGAGTCAAATTTTGAATCGAAAGATCTGGTTGTTTTATTAAATCTGGTTAATCCGTTTTTACCGCCAATATATACAAAGTTTGAATCACCGGTTCCACAGTTATTACAAAGAGTGATATCAGTGACTTCTTTGGTAACCGGTTTCTCATCCTGCTCAATAAAAACATATTCAAAAAATCCAGCAGCGGTACCTGCCCAGACAAACATTGAATCACCATGGGATGTATCAACAACACAGGAGAAATATCTGTTTCTAAGTGATGGAGTCGTTGAATTGTAAAATTGTAGTGAATCAACGACGGACGGGAATATTCTCCGCCAACTCATTCCGCCATCTTTTGAGGCTAAAAAGCCACCGCCGAATGCTGTAAAAAACATCCAGTTATCAAAAGAAAGATTATTGGAATCATAATGTCCGGTGATATCGTAAATCTGTCTGTCTCCGCCCCAGACATTTTCAATGTCATTCGGGGGAGCCTCAAAATTAATCTGATTCCAGGTGAACCCATTATCGTCAGAATAAGAGACGCCATCGGATATACCAAAAATTGTCCCACTTATATTTTCATTATGATTTGTTGCAACCCATATTCTATTCGGAGCTGTAGTATCTGCGGAAACAGGGATTGAAAACATTGCAGAAACCGAAGAACTGACTAGTCCGTTCGTTTCATCATAATATAGCCAGGTTTGACCGCCGTCGTACGAGAAATTAAGCCCATCATCAGTTGCAAACCAGATTGCACCATTATGCCTGAGAATATCAATAACAGCATTACTGATATATGCGGTGTCCGGTTCTGCAAAATATTGGGGGGTATGAGCTCGTATAAAAGAAGCACTAAAAATCAAGAGAAATGAAAAAAGGGAAATAAGTAATTTTATTTTTTTCACTCTGCACTCCATGTATCTTACCGTTGTTTAATTTTTATCTATAAACGGTTGAAATTATCCGTTTTGCCTGTTAAAACAGTCGTATTTCTGACGAAAATAGGCAAAAGAGGGTGCATTCGCAAGTGAAATAAACTGAAGAATTATCGTCTCATTCTTCTACATAAGATACAGAATTTAGTTCCTGATAATATCTTAATTTCCGGTTCAGCTAAATTTAATCTTCACCTTGACGAATTTAAGAAATATACTATCTTGTACTTGAATATATTAAAACAGGTTATACAAGTTATGAAATTAAGCAACTATATTGTAATAATTTTAATTTCCGGTATTTTTCTAATCTCAGCTGTAAATACATTCGGATTTCATGAAGGTGGTGTCGCAAACTGCAAAGGTTGTCATATTATCCATGATTCTGAAGATGGTATGGATGTTACGCCTGAAACAGCCGATGGAAATCTCTATCTGCTCAAAGGAGAGCAACCGAGTGATGTTTGTCTCGCTTGTCATGCAACTTCCAACGGGGCTGTTTTCTCTTTAGACCCGCTAAATCCTGACCCGGAAAAAGGTGCCGGTAATTTTACGTTTCTTCTTGAAGATAATATAAATGACGGACCAGATGGAATTACCAATATAATACCAGGGTTTCATGCCGGCCATAATATTGTAGCTCCATCATTAGGATTACTTGCAGACCCCAATAATACTTCAGCTCCCGGCGGGACATTTGTATCCTCAGAACTCAGCTGCACAAGCTGTCATGATCCACATGGAAATACAAATTTCAGAATGCTCTATGGTGTCGGTCAGATCCAAAACAACACATATAATTTTGTTTATCCAGCACCGGATGCAATCGGTATAGATTTCAAGAATTCTTCTGAGACAAACAGCAATCATACCGCTTATCTGAGCGGCATGTCGGAATGGTGCGCTAATTGCCATGGGTTGGATTACCATGAAAATAATCTGTCAGATATAGATCACCATGCTCCTACCAGTTTCAAAACAGGGTTTGTTAACAGGTATAATCTTTATAACGGTACAAACGATGAATCGGGTGGAACAGCTGCTACAGCTTATCTTCCTGAAGTACCTTTTGAAGACCCGACAAATTCAATATCAAGAACTCAGGGACCAACTACCGGTTCTACGATCATGTGTCTTTCCTGTCACCGGGCTCATGCAACATCATCACCAGCGGCCGGTCGGTGGGATTTCAATGTTGAGTTCCTCCAGCAGGATGGTGTCAACTCAAACTCCTATCCTATCCCGAATCCGTATGATAATGCACAACAGGAATCATTATGTAAAAAATGTCATATGGGGAATTTTATGGGTACGGAAATTTTAAATCAGTAATCTTCTCAAACTAATTTCTTTTCAAACGTAACAGCATTCAGATAAGAATCTACATAAAAGTAGCTTTCCAAATGAAACGGGGCATAAAAAAGTGATATTTCAGTCGGGACAAATGTCTCTGATTTTGTGTCTTTGTTTCCAAGCCCTTTGACATATTTATCTTTATGGATAAACAATGAAGCTAATAATATTGCTTCAGTTAAGGGAAGGTTAACATTCCGGAACTGGTTATCCATATCTGATATCTCTCTGAATTTGAATTTCGGATATGCTGATGATACCCGTTTGGCAAGTTTTGACATTGCATCAAAATTCGAGACTTTAAAAGCCGGGATAACAATATGGTCGGAGTGGAACATTCCGCCAAAAAACGGCTGAATCCTTTTGGCATCTTCCCTATGCAGTTTCAAAGACCAGAATGGTACCATTATATCATCCGGATTCAATTCAATGTCCACTGCTGAGATTGTATCTATAGCAACACCGGGTTCAAGGTCTGTTAATACCTGACAATTTTTACAAATATAGACAAGCGATTCATCAGCAGGTAAATCTTCTCCGCAGTTTCCGCATCTATGTTGTTCTATTTTAATCTCTCCAAATTTAATATCAGGCATTTGATCCGGGTACTCACCGGTGATATTCAACTCGGTTATATTAGACAAAATCCGCCCGGTAACGGCATCAACAACATACCGGTGAAAATTATCATCATCATAAAAATCAAACACCATAAATGGAAAATATATCAGGGAAGCTTTTGGACAGAAAACTTCCGTTTTGTTAGCTCCAAAATGATTCGAATCATAAGAGCCGATCGAACCGATATGACTCATCAATGATGATCTCATTGTTTCCCATGATTTAGCAACCGGTAAACTGTCAAAATCATCCTCGACGAGGTGGTCAGCAAATATATTCAGTTTCAGGTAGTTTGATCGCAAGCCGATTGATTCCGGGAGACCTTCAAATCTAACTCCTGCCAGCAAGGTTGTCGTATATGGGGAGAGCGAAATTTCTGTTTTTTCGGTATCATAAGATATCTCACTGTTTGTATCATAATCATCCGACATCACGACCCGTTTTTCTACTCTTTTCCGGTAGCGAAACAAAACAGCATCAATTTTCCAATAAGGATAGTAGACTTTTTTCAACTGAAAATCAGAGGATGATAATGGCAGATTATGTTTTTTGGCATACCTGTCGATGGCAAACCGTGCTTCCCTGGTAGTAACTTTAGCTTTAGTCAGAAAAGCAGGCGGTGAGTTCGGCATTACCAGTCTATGTCTCGATGAACAATGAGAACATTCAACCGCAAAAAAGTTATCCTGAAGTTCGAGATTACCGCCGCAGCCGGGACAGGTAATCTCTATAAAAAAACCTTCTTTTTCTATATTAGCTTTCGTTACCATCTACTTTTTTCCCGCAATCACCGCAGAATTTTGAACCGGCGATTAATTCACTTGAACAATGCGGACAGTTCTGTTTGGTATCGAGTTTATATCCACACTCAAAACAGAATTTTGCCTCGGACGGTAATGAATGTTTACATGTCGGACAGCTGTTTTGCAGGACCATATGGTGACCGCAGCGGTAACAGAATCTCGACTGTTCCGGGGTGTCGGTATGACATTTCGGACAGGTCACTGTTGCTACCGGTTCCCGTTTCAGTTCGGTCTGCTCGGGTGAAAAGACTTTAGTCATCATGGCTGGCATCATCATACCGACTCCGGCAGCCATACCCATATCAGCACCGGCTGAAGAACCGCCTTCCCCGCCAAAACCTTTAGCCATCTCAAATTTAAGGAATTTATCCAAATCGCCAACAGCTTCCATTCCGGCCCGCTGGTCGATCATTTTGGCAACCTCTTCCGGAGGAGTTATCGATGAGATATAAAAGTCTACAAGTTCCAGACCATATTTATCGAACTCATTTGAGACAGAGGCTTTGAATTCCTCGGAAAGCTCCGTATAAACTTTCGGCAATTCCAGAATCGTATCGAGTTTTTCACCAAGCATATCATTTAAACGGGCAATTATTACATCTCTTAAATAGTCCTGAATCTCGGTGGTTGAATAACGAGCCTGACGACCAACGATTGAATTTAAGAAAAGTACCGGTTCTTTGATCTTCATTGTGAAAGCACCATGTCCGCGGAGACGGATAAGGCCGAGTTTTGAATCCTGGAAAGTCACCGGATGACGGGTACCCCATTTTAAATCGGTAAATACTTTCAGATTAATAAAGTAGCATTCGGCTCTGAATGGAGAATCAAATCCAAACGGAAATGCTAACAATCTGGTTAAAATCGGGATATTCAGAGTTGTTAATGTATGCCTACCGGTCGTAAATGAGTCGGCAGCATGACCATCTTTGAAAAAGATAGCCATCTGGGAATCACGCACTATCAGCTGTGCCCCTAATTTAATATCGGCTGAACCTTCCTGCGGAAGGCGGTAAATCATTTCATCCCCGGAGGGGTCCATCCACTCAAGTATTTCTAACATTATAGACATGTGCTTACTCCTTCATATTTGTATGTTTTCTTTTCTATTTCGACAATTTTCTCTTTTTCTTGATTTACCGACAAAATCAGTTCTTTATTCAAAAATCAGCTCAATCTGTTTAAAAATGAAACAGTTGCCGGAAATTAGCAGAGATTACGTATTGAGAAAAAAATTGACACTATACAGTCTTCCAGTTATATAAGGGTATATATAGCTTAAAATTCAAAAGGAAAATTGTATGAATGTCCGCAAATTAGCCCCTCTTTTTATACTTTTTATTTTTATAATCGCCTTAATGCAGACCGGTTGTGATACACTGGTCACTGAAAATAATGAATACAGCGTTTATGACCCTACAATTGCTGTAAGATGTTTTGATTGTCATAGTGAATTTGTTAATGATTTCAACCTGAAGCGTGCCGAGGGACAGTTTGAACACTCCGCTCATGCAAATTATGCATTGTTAGATGTTAACGATTGTATGACACCATGCCATACTCATGAAGGATATCTGGCACTTATCGATACTTTAAGTGGAGGTACGGATCCTGTGAGTACACAGTTGGTATCAGCGATAACTTGCTATACATGCCATTACCCACATGATGCAGATGTTCCGTACGGTGAATGGAAAATGGACTCAATCAGAGGTTTTGATGTTATCGCTAACTTTGCATTTGATCAAGGGGCTGATTTTGGTATGTCCAATAACTGTGCTAATTGCCATAAAGCTACCAAGTATATAACTCTTACAGATGATGAACAAGATTTCGGACCTCACTTTTCTCCTCAAGCTGATATTGTGTCCGGAAGATTTGGAGCATTCGTAGGATTAACTGATCCGTTAGATAATACAGAACCGCTCTTTTCTACACATTTCAATAACGGCTGCATTTCCTGTCACTATGGAAGTACCGAGGATGACAATAGTGGACAGGGATATTTGTTTGCTGAACATACTTTCCGGCTCAAAGACCCGAGTACCGATCAAATGTATTTTGGAACCTGTCAGCAGGGTAATTGTCACGCCAGTGATGTCATGGATCAGAACTTCATTGATTCAAGTCAGTACCTAATAGCAATTTCTGCGCTGGCAGATACCGTACAAATGCTCCTGGAAGCTTTTGAAATCCTTGATCCATCCGATACAACCGGTCGGACAATCAATACAGCAACTACCAGAACAGAAATTTTGGACTCTGCCTTATATAATTACTTCCTCTATAACTATGACAATTCCAAAGGTATCCATAATCCTATCTTTGTAAAACAATTGTTGGACACAACAAAAACAGTTCTCGACTCCCTCCCTCCGATTATAGATTTTATTGCCGATGCGCCAGCCAATTGCCTTAACACAGATATTACTTTTACGCCAACAATTATTGGTACATATGATTCATTAGAATGGGGATTCGGTGACAACGTTACTATGGTTACATTAGATGAGAATCCGGTCACACACAGCTATGTATCGAGCGGTAATTATAGTGTAAGTTTGACCGCATATTCAACGTATACTCTTGACTCATTGAACGATGCCGGTGATTCTGTTATTTACGAACAGATTAACGGTTCCGGAACATTCCAGAGAGATAATTATATCGCAATAGAAGCATTGATTAATCCGTCATTTGCAATTGATTCAAACGGTACTTTTGTTACTAATCCCCAAACTGTTTGTATTGGTGATTCACTTCAATTTGTTTCAACATCAACCGTAGAAGGTACTCCTACATATACATGGAACTTTGGATATGGTACAGATACAGTCATTTCAACGGATACAATCACCCATGTCTTTGATACAGTAGGAACTCTAACACCGATATTGAATATCTCCACGACCTGCTATGACACGACAATTTCAATTACTGACCTGATAATTGTCGAAGGAGCAAAAGCGATAATCGATACATCATATGTTGATACAGTATATACGTTCACAAGTAATTCAATCGGTACTTTGGATTCATTGAGATGGGATTATGACGGTAATGGCATTTACGATAGCCTTGTTTCACCAATGACCGTTACCTACAATTTAGGTCAGGGACAGACCTGGGTATTTCTGCAGGTATTCCCGCCAAATTGTACACCAAGTATAGATTCAATTTTAGTTAATCCGTAAAATAAAATAGAGATATAAAAAAGCCCGTTCGCTTTAGCGACCGGGCTTTTTTTATTTATATATACTTATTAGCCTAAGATAATTCAGCTTTGAATTTTTTAGTCAATGCCGGAACAATTTCCATAGCATCACCAACGATTCCAAAATTAGCGACATTAAATATCGGGGCATCTTTATCTTTGTTAATAGCAACGATATTTTTAGAAGTCTGCATTCCGACCAGATGCTGAATTGCACCGGAGATACCAACGGCGATATACAGCTTCGGATTGACCGTTTTACCGGTCTGTCCGACCTGATTGGCATATTCGGTCCATCCGGCGTCAACGATGGCACGGGATGCCCCAAAAGCTGCACCAAGTGACTGGGCAAGGTCTTTGACAAGCGGAAGATTATCAGCTGATTTCATTCCGCGACCGGCTGAAACAATAATATCAGCTTCGGTGAGATTCAAAGTACCGGCAGATTCGACTTTCATTTCAGAAACCGTCATGTTTGAATCAAAACAGGAAGCATCAACAGATTCTTCGATAACTTCACCTGCCCCATCTTTTGATTCATTGTAAATCTTATTTCTGATAGTCACACAGAATGGATTAGAGCCGTTTTTACCGACTTTGGCTATTACTGAACCGCCGTAACTTGGACGGGTTGCAACAACAGAATCACCATCAGCCTCAAGATTGGTAACATCAGAAGCCATCGGGGCATCTAAAATCCCGGCAAGCCGTGAAAAGAGTGCTTTTCCGTAAAATGATGCTGAACCTAAGATGACATCGGGAGTATGTTTCCCGACTAATTCTTTGATAATCTTGGCATAAATATCATCATTAAAAAATTTCAAGGCAGGATTTGATACAGCGAGAACTTTTCCGCCTCCACGAGAGACCAGTTCTGATGCAAGTTCTGATGCATTTTCGGCTAAGATGACTGTAAAGATTTCACCACCGAGAGATTTGGCAGCTTCAATCAGTTCAAATGATGAACCGGTAAGTTTGCCGTCTTTTTGGGTTGCTATTGTAAATAGTTTCATTTGTAAAACCTTATTATTATATCAAAAATTTATTTTTTACAATATATATAGAGCTTACTGAGTGCGCAACGGATTTAGACCGCCGTTTGTATCGTCCGGCGGCTGAACTTGGGAAAAATCATACTTTCCATTCAGATAATCTTCAAACACCCGGTCGATCTCTTCAATAGTCGAGACCTGAAAAAGGATCGGTCGAAGTTCCGATGCCCCCCGGAAACCTTTGACATACCAGCCTAAAAACCGGCGCATCATCACAGCACCCCGTTCTTCACCGAACTGTTCTTTCATCAATTGTGCATGGATTCTTGCCATCCCGATTTTTTCAGAAATAGTCGGCCGCTGTAAAAGCTCACCGGTTGCCAGGTAATGGTTTATCTGATTGAAAATAAACGGATTGCCCATTGCAGCCCGGCCTATCATGACGCCATCGCAATTGGTCTCTTCAATCATCTTTTTAACATCAAGAGCCGTTTTAATATCACCGTTTCCTATAACCGGAATATCCACAGCCTCTTTCAGTTTTTTTATTGCTGTCCAGTCAGCATTCCCAGAAAACCCTTTAGCTCGGCTTCGGGCGTGCAGGGCAACAGCCTTAGCTCCGGCTCTTTGGGCAATTTCCCCGACTTTTTCAAAAACCGGGTTTGCATCATCCCAACCGGTACGGATTTTTATTGTAACCGGTGTTTCACCGGCACCCTGGACAGTACCTTTGATTATGTCCTCGGTAAGCTGTAAATCCTTCAAAACAGCTGAACCACCGTTTTTATTTACTACTTTTTTCACAGGACAGCCAAAATTTATATCAATTACATCCGGATTAAACTCTTTTACCGTAATTGCAGCAGCTTTTTCCATAGTCTGCGGATTTGAGCCAAACAACTGAATACCAAGAGGTTGCTCATCATTTTTGAAGACCATCATCTCTTTTGTCCGCTCTTGATCCCGAATAATCCCCTCAGAGGAGACCATCTCAGTATATGTCATTGAAGCTCCTGCTTTTACTGCAAGAACCCGAAATGGACGGTTAGAGACACCAGCTAACGGAGCCAAAAGGGCTCCATCTTTTACAATTAAGTTTCCAATTTTCATGCCGATAATATAACTAAGTTATTGTTGGATACAAGGGTTTGCAAAAGAAATTTTTCTTTTATTCAACAACCAAAATCACAGGATTAAAAACGTTGCTTTATATTGAAAGGAAAGACCGATGGCAGAAATCATTGTTAAATATGACGACAAAGTCATAGAGCGGATTGTCACGGAAAAGAAAAGATTATCCATCGGGCGTACAAAAGAGAATGATATCGTCCTCGAAAACAGAGGTGTATCAAGAAAGCATGCCCTCATCGAATTTAACGACACAGCCGCAGTTGTCATCGACAACGAATCTTTAAACGGTACTTTCGTAAACAACAGAAAAATCACTGAAGAGATTCTTCGCGATGATGATTCAATCACTATTGGGAAATATACATTAATCTACCACAATGAATCGACTCAGGATGCCGACGCTGCTGCTGATTTTGACGGAACAATGATCCTCAATACCAAACAGCAGAAAAAGCTTATTGAAAATGATAAGATTGAAAAGCAGATCGTCGAAAAATACGGTGGCTCTGTTCTCTTAGGTGAAGAAAATACTGATTTCTCTGAATTTAACATCGACCGCGATGTTGTAACTATCGGAAAAGCTAAATTTGTACACGTGAAGGCTAAAGGTTTTTTCCTTTCCGGTATTCAGGCAAAAATCTCAAAAGAAAACAACTGTTATGTACTGTCAAACATCGGCAAAGCCGGGAAAACGAAAGTCAATGGCGAGCCTGTCAGCCAGTACAACTTAAAAAATGGTGATCTAATAACTGTAGGAAAATCGACTTACAAATTTGTTGAAGGCAAGAAATAATGAAATTTGCGCTAATCTCTGATATACACGCCAACTATGAAGCACTCAAAGCTGTCCTTGCTGATATGGAATCGCAAAAAGTCGATAAAATCCATTGCCTTGGAGATGTCATCGGGTACGGAACTGATCCGGTAGATTGTATTAATGAAATCAACAAGGTATGTGATATCAAAATAATGGGTAACCATGAGTATGCTGCATTAGGCCTTTCATCAACTGAACATTATCATCAAGCGGCACGGATTGCAGCAGAATGGACTAAAAATCAGCTGAGTGATTTTGAACTCTCTATTATCGCTGATTTTAAGATGTCTCATTCTGATTCTGATTTTCATTTTGTACATGCCAATCCAAGAGAGCCTGAAAGCTGGCGCTATATTTTAGCTCCCCAGGCTGCTAATGATGCTTTCAGTTATTTTGACGAAAAAATCTGTTTTTTCGGACATTCTCATCTTCCCCATATTTTCATGGAGCAGGAAGATGCTCTCCCCCGCTCTCAGGTAGGACATGATATTCTTCCTGACCCCGGTAACAGATATTTGATAAATGTCGGATCTGTCGGTCAGCCGAGGGATAATGATAATCGAGCCTGTTATGTTATTTTTGACACAGAAGAATATGAATTGTTTTATAGACGGGTTGAATATGATATCGCAGCAGCACAGATGAAAATGAGTGAAGCTGAGATGCCTGAAGCATTAATAAACAGACTCTCAATAGGAAAATAACAGAGGCAGATATGAAAAAATATTCTTCATACATACTGATGATGCTTATAACATTTCTTGTTGTTGTAATATCAATGAATGGATTTGGACCTCTTGATAACCTCCAGCAATCCATTGATGATATGCTTGCAAAAATCACAGCATCTGATGAACTCGACAATAATATTGTTATCGTTTCTGTTGACGGAAGAACTCAGGACGAATTCGGTCAATGGCCCTGGAATTATGATCTGATTGCCGATTTAATGGCTGCTACTGCCAATCAGGAGCCTAAAGTATTAGCGGTAGATTTTATCATTAATGAGGACGGGTATCAGGATTCTGCCGGATATACGGAAATTTTAGCCGGTCAGATGACCTGGATGAAAAACGTGCTGATGCCGTATGATATCGCCTTGACCTCTTTCAGAGATAACAGAACCAACAATCCCAAACATCTTTTTGATAACTCAGTTACTATTGATAACCCTCTTGGTCTTATGGATGAACATTCCTCACTCCTCGTCCGTAAAGTTTTCCTTCCGCCAGACAAGTTATTAAATACTAAACCGTATCTCGGATTTGACTATATAATGCCGGATGGTGACCGTATCGTCAGACATCATTCAACAGTGATGAATTTTGAAGGTTATTACTATCCATCGTTTGAACTTGCTGCAGCAGCATTATATCTTGATGTGCCCTTAGATCAAGTCAAGTTCATTGAAAATGAGAAAATTGAAGTCGGTTCCAAACGGGAGATTCCTATCAACTCTGCTTCTGAGTATTATATCCATTTCCCTCAGCAGGCTTCAATTACAAAAGTATCAGCATTAAACATATTAACAGAAGAGTTTGATAAAACACTTTTAAAGGATAAACTGGTACTGATAAATATCGAAGATATGTCTCAAAGCCGGTCTTTTAAAACAACTGAAAATGATCAATCAACAAACACATATATAAGAGCATCAGTTATTCAAAATATAATCAACAATGACATACTGAAAGTTAAAACTGACAATGCGATGATAAATCTGATAGTCCTCTTTTTGATTGGCGGAATAGCAGCATTTATTCTCCCGACGGTTTCAGCCTTGTATCGATATATCATTTTATTCGGTTCACTCTTTTTGCTGGCGAACGTTAACTACTTCCTCTTCAGCTCATATATGATAGTACCAAGTACTGTTTATATCGCTTTTGAGCTGATCTTATTTATGATAGCAGCACCGTTTATTGACTCAGAACTGCTGACCGGTGATGTAAAAGCTGAAAGTAAAATAGCCAGACCTCCGAAAGCTGACAAAGCAAAAGAAGAATTCTTAAAAGAATTTGATGAAGACTCTGCACCCGTTCGCGAACTCAAAGACAGCCCGAATGATACCAATAATGTTAAAACAGCTATGATTGACAAAAAGGAATCTTCAGGTGAACTTGATTCAACGACAGCAAATGATTCATCGGAAGTCGTTGATAAAACATCAGCGTTTGACTCAGGAGATGTCAAGGAATCTTCCGAGCCTCAGATTATCGGACCGGAATCATTTTCCAACTCCGACAAGAGCGAAATTGATAATTATGGTGCTATCAGTCTTGATGAAGAAGTTGTAGAAGAGGAACAGGAACTTGAAGTCTCAGAACTCAAACAGCTCGGTAGATACCAGATTCATGGCACTCTTGGTAAAGGCGCTATGGGTCATGTTTATAAAGGTGTCGACCCTGCGATCAATCGTCCGGTCGCTTTGAAAACTATCAGACTTGATTTTGTGAATGACCCTGATGAGATGGAAGAACTCAAAGAACGATTATTCCGTGAAGCTCAGGCAGCCGGAAAACTCTCTCATCCGAATATTGTAACGATTTATGATGTTGGCTCAGAAGGTCATCTCCAGTATATCGCTATGGAATATCTCGAAGGTAAAACGCTTGAAGATATGATCAAAAAGAAGATGAAGTTTAACTTTAAGATAATCGCCAAAGTCATTATGCAGATTTGCGATGCTCTGGACTATGCTCATGAAAAAGGTATTGTACATCGTGATATTAAACCTGCAAACATCATGATTCAAAATGATTACCGGGTTAAACTGATGGATTATGGAATTGCCCGAATTGACTCAAATTCAATGACTAAAACAGGTATTGCTATGGGCACTCCTAACTATATCTCACCTGAACAACTCAAAGGTCAATCAGTTGACAAACGGGCTGATCTCTTCTCATTAGGTGTAGTTATCTATGAACTCCTGCTTGGCAAACGACCGTTCAAAGGTGAAAATATCACTTCATTGATTTATTCGATTCTGAATTCAGATCCGGAAAAACCTTCAAATCTCAATCCGCAGATTCCGCTACTGTTTGACCATGTTATCAGCCGTGCATTGAAAAAAGAACCGGGTGAGCGGTATCAGAAAGCATCCGATTTGAAAAATGATCTGGCTGATTTTGTAGAATCATTTACGATCAAATAATTTTTTTCGATATATCAATTAAGAGAAAAGCCGTTATCGTTTTGCGATAACGGTTTTAAATTTATATGAAGTATTATACTATTCGTCTGAATCTTTTTTATCAGAAAGAATATCTTCGGCAAGCGATAAAGCTACACCGGAGAGCATTACTTCAACACCAAGTTGTGTAAAATCAGAAGATATCAATTCTCTGTCCAGAGCAGCATACAGTGAGCATGATGCACCCTGTTCAACGACAATGCCTGAAAGCCTGCCGGAAGATTCAGCGATAAATGTAACTTCACCTAATTCTTCAGAAACGACAAAACCGGTACAGTTATGAAGCTGCAGATGAGAGTTTCCGGTATAAACCACAATCAATGAACCGCGGGATTTCCCAAGCTCTGTTTCCGGAAAAATTTCAAGTGATAAAGAACGTTTGTCTTCTTCATTGACAATTTTAATCCGAAACCTATCCGGTTCTTCGGAAATTTTCGATGCATGCAGAACATTTGCTATATTTTCAGCATCGGATTTGGAAAATGTTTTACCTGAGTGTTTTTGTTCGCTCATTGTTCTAATCTAATTGTTATTCTCTTTTTTGTCATCTTTTTTATCTGTATCAAGATCATTTACAGAGCCTTTGATTTCATCGGTTGTATCTTTCATCGCTGATTTAAATTCTCTGATACCTTTACCGAGACCTTGAGCAATATCCGGGAGTCTTTTAGCTCCAAACAGAAGCAAAATCACCAGAAAAACAATAAGTAATTCCCAGGGACCCATTCCAAACATCTTACACCTCCTGGTGTGTTATATACATTATAAATACCACCATCTAAAATAGATTATAACCAGTAATACGACAAGTATCGACATAAAGTTTATCTTAAATTTAAGTCCAAATGTAAACGAGACTGTATACAAATCGACTTTAAATGTATCGACACCAATCGAAACCGATTTTGCAAAAACTGTTTTGGCAGCACCGGCCGGTAAAAATGTCCCGATAATATCTCCAACAAGTCCGCCGATTACTGCTCCTAATATAAGTCCTACAATGATAAATGTTAATTCTTTTTTCTTCAAATTAACCGCCTATCGAGAGGTTAGCAAAAGCAAGTTTCAGTGATTCAAAAAATTTCAAGCCGTCAACCGAACCTAATATCGGTTCGACTGCCCGTTCCGGATGCGGCATCATACCCAATATATTTCCTTCTGTATTGATAATTCCGGCTATATTATTTATTGAACCGTTCGGATTTGACTCTTTTGTAACATTTCCTTCTGAATCACAATAACGATATACTATCTGCCCGTTATCTTCAAGAGTTTTAATATCACCTTCAAAATTGTAATAATTACCCTCTCCATGGGCAATCGGAATTTTTAAAACATCTCCAGGCTTACTGGCAGAAGTATAGGCTGTCTGGTTATTCTCAACTTTGAGATATACATATTTACAGCTGAACCGGAGATGATCATTCCTGATCAATGCTCCCGGTAATAGTCCGGATTCGGTCAGCACCTGAAATCCATTACAAATACCGCAGACATACCCGCCGGAAATGGCAAATTTTATGACTGAATCCATAATCGGTGAAAACTTGGCAATCGCACCGGACCGAAGATAATCTCCATAGCTAAATCCGCCTGGAAGAATAATAACATCTGAATTCAAAAGGTCGGTTGTTTTATGCCAGAGAAACTCAACATCCTCACCGAGGACATGTTTCACCGCTGAATATGCATCATAATCACAGTTTGAACCTGGAAAAGTTACAACACCAAATTTCATTCCTATTTCTCCACCGTGTAATTTTCAATCACCGGATTACTAAGTAATTTTGAGCTGACTTCTTCAATCTTTTTATCCATATCAGCAGCATCAGCTTTGATTTCAAGTTCAAAAAATTTACCGGATCTGACCGATACAAAATCATCATATCCCATCTGCTGGAGTGATTTATGGATTGTCACCCCTTGCGGGTCTAAAACACCTTCTTTAAGTCTCACGTAAACAACAGCTTTATTCTGAGTGCTCATCTGAATTCCTTTTATCTGTGGCTCTTCGGTCATGTTGTTTTGAAGCAACCTTCCCGACACTGACCGTAAAAAGCCGGTAAATTTCCCGTGTCATACCAAACAATATATATAAACTGAAAAACGGAAACAATAAGAGTCTTGGCTTAAATAAAATAATTATTGCTGCAACGACTAATATCCCAAGTTTTATACGTGCCTGCTGAGAGTCGAATTTATCAGGAAAGGCATCATACTGTACCTGAGAGACCATCAGAAAGGCAAACAGGATTACCATACTGACTAATATTTCGGAGTATTCCAATCCACCCCATACTTTATAAGAAAACAGAATAAATGAGACAAGCGTCAGAGCAGCTCCGGGAACCGGAAGACCGAGAAAATCTTTTTTTTCGTCTGTTTCAGCAAAGATATTATATCTGGCTAAGCGATATGATGCCGCCATGATATATACAATCGAAATAATCCAGCCCCATTTCCCCAGAGAGCTGAGTTTTATTGTATGGACAATAACAGCAGGGGCAACACCAAAAGAGAGAAAATCAGCAAGAGAATCGAGTTCTACTCCGAATTGCGATGTACCACCGCTGAGTCTGGCAATCTTACCATCCAGAGCATCAAGGAATCCGGCTAATATGATAAACCAGCATGCCGTAGTAATATGTCCTTCAAATGCTGACAGGATTGAGAGAAAACCGCAGACGACATTCCCCATGGTAAAAGTCCCGGGAATAACACCGCGATAATTAGGATTCGACATTTTCCGAACCTTCTTTTGGTTTCTGGACATCATCTAATATTTTATTCGGTAAAAAGCCTATAATTGTTTCCGCACCGACAACACGTTGTCCGACTTTTATACTTATATCTGATTGAATAGGAACAAACAGCTCGGTTCTGGAACCAAATCGAATCAGTCCGAACCGGTCACCGGCAGTTACACTATCACCTTCTGAAATCTTACAGACGATTCTGCGGGCAATAAGACCAGCTATCTGTTTAAAGACGAGTTTATTACCGCTCTTATCAGTCATACCAATTTCGGTCTGCTCGTTTAACTCGGATGCTTTATCTTCAAAAGCTGCGAAGAATTTCCCGGGATTATACTTTACATAATCTATTTTTCCATCAGCCGGAATCCGATTGACATGAACATCAAATACATTTAAAAAGATTGATATCTTTTTAGCCGGACCTCCGATAAACTCATGAAAGTCGAGAGTATCAATACCGATAACTTTTCCATCAGCAGGAGATACTAAAATCCGTTCCTGATGCTGGAACGTTCTTTCCGGATCACGAAAGAAAAAAGATGTAAAAATTGTAAGAACTGCAAACAGTACAGAAAACGAAACGAGTACTTTACTGTCATACTTTAATGCCGGCAGTAGAAATCCGACCGTCAGTACAAGTCCGATAATAATAAATATAATACCTTCTTTTGCTATCATTTTTTAAACACTCTTCTAAATATTTTACCAACATTTTTTGTGTAGTAGCTTAAGTCAAAACATTCGTCGATTTCATTATCAGAAAGATGCTGATTAATTTCGTTGTCCTGTTTGACAAGTTTCTTAAAAAGACCTTTTCCGTCATGAGCAGCCATAGCATTTTTCTGAACCAGTCGATATGCTTTGTCACGGTCACCAAGTATCGGAGTGAGTTTTAACAGAAGCCTCTGTGAGAAAACAACGCCTCCTTCAAAATAGATATTCTCGAGCATCCGCTTTTCATTAACGACAAGTCCCTTGAGTAACTCTATAAACTTCTGAAGACCATAGTCGATAATGATGCAGGAATCAGGAATAATAATCCGTTCAACAGAAGAATGAGCGATATCCCTTTCATGCCAGAGAGCTATATTTTCCATTGCTGACACAGCATACCCTCTGAGCAAGCGGGCGATTCCGGTAATACGTTCAGCAGTTATCGGATTTTTCTTATGCGGCATAGCTGAGGAACCTTTTTGCTTTTTGGAAAAACCTTCCATCATCTCCCCGACTTCAGTACGCTGAAGATGACGGACTTCGGTTGCAAATTTTTCAAGTGATGACCCCAATAATGCTAATGACGTAATAAATTCGGCATGACGGTCACGCTGAATAACCTGCGTCGATACTTCGGCCGGTTTTAAACCAAGCTGCTTACAAACCGAACGTTCAATCTTCGGATCGACATTGGCAAAATTTCCAACCGCTCCTGAAATCATCCCGGTGGAAATCGTTTTAGCAGCAGCCGTAAACCTGACATGTGCCCGCTGCAGTTCGGTATACCACATCGCAAATTTTAAGCCTACCGTTGTCGGTTCAGCAAAAACACCATGGGAACGGCCGATACAGGGGGACATTTTATATTCTTCTGCAAGTTTTTTAATCTCTTTAAGTGCCAGCACGATTTTTTTGTCGATTATCGCTGCCGCTTTTTTCATTTGCAGGGAAAGGGCTGTGTCAAGCATATCCGATGAGGTCATGCCGTAATGAAGATACTTGGCATCTTCGCCGACATGTTCCGTAACAGCCGTCAGAAAAGCGATGACATCATGGTTGATTTCAGCTTCAATTTCATTTATACGGGCAACTTCAAACTTTGCTTTTTTCTCGATTACTTTCACCGATTTCATCGGTATCATTTTCGCTTCTGCCATCGCTCTGGCAGCGGCGATTTCAACATCAAGCCAGGTCTGGTACTTCATCTGATCAGACCAGATAGCTCCCATCTCTTTGAGTGTGTAGCGTTCAATCATTATTATTTCTGAGCCTTTTTATAATCTGCTATAAATTTTTCAAGTCCGATATCCGTTAGGGGGTGTTTAATCAATTGTTTGATGACATTATACGGCATTGTCACAACATCAGCACCGATCATAGCTGATTCAATGACATGCATAGGATGACGAACCGATGCTACAAGAACTTCCGTCTGATAAGTGTAATTATTATATATCGTACAGATATTATCAATCAATTCCATACCATGTTGTGAGATATCATCAAGTCTCCCGATAAATGGAGATACAAACGTTGCTCCTGCTTTAGCGACAAGCAATGCCTGCGATGGTGAGAAAACTAAAGTTGCGTTTGTCATGACACCATTTGTTGAAAGAGATTTAATTGCTTTGAGACCTTCCAGTATTGTCGGTATTTTGATAACAATATTATCAGCTATTTTGACAAGTTCCTCGGCTTCTTTCATCATACCGTCATAATCGGTGGCGATTACTTCAGCTGATACCGGTCCCGGAACTATTTTGCAGATTTCCGTAAGAATTTCTTTATATGGTGCCGTTTCTTTTGCGGCAAGTGACGGGTTGGTGGTAACACCATCGAGAATCCCGATAGAGGCGGCATCCTTGATTTCGTCAATATTTGCCGTATCGATAAAAAATTTCATCGTTTAATCCTTTTCATATTGTACCGACACAAGATAAAGTCCATGGGCCGGGGCTGTATACACAATTCGTTCCTCAGTTGAGCTTTGTATAATATCTTTAAATGACTCTAAAGTCAAGTTCTGCTTATTCTTATCTTTTTTTATCCGGGACAAATTTACCATCGCACCGACTAATGAGCGTACCATACTGTGGAGAAACCTCTCCCCCTTAACTTCATATATCGCCTCTGTTTCCAAGATTTGCCAATTTGACTCATAGATTTTACAAACATTGTTTTCTTTCCGGGAGGCTACAACACAAAATGGAGCAAAATCAAATTCTCCAATAATAAATTTTGCTGATTCTGTAAGCTTAGTCAAATCGATATCTTCTTCATATTCCCAGCGGTATTTATACAAAAGAGCCGATTTATCAAACCCAATCCGATACCGGTAGATTTTAGATCTGGCATCAAACCGGGAATTGAAATCATCTGCAACCTCTTGAGATTTGAGAATTCTGATATCTTCGGGAAGATAATGATTCAGGGCATCTTTATATTTTTCCGGATCTATAGTATGGTCGATTTTGAAATTTGCGGACTGTCCGAAAGCATGCACACCGGCATCTGTGCGTCCGGCAGCAATTGTCTTGAGCTGTATACCGGTTGTCTGATAGATCGCATATTCAACTGTATCCTGGACTGTTTGTGCATTTTGCTGAGACTGCCAACCGGAATAGTTGGAACCGTCATATTCAATAATCAATTGTATATTTTTTTCTGCCATAATCATCCGATAAAGTAATACAATCCTATAATAAAAACGGAACTCCCTGTTAAAAACAGAAAATCCATCCCCTGAAATTTTTCAGCTGAATAATAGGTCCTCTTTTTAGTCACTCCGTATCCCCTGACTTGCAGCGCTAAGGCAAGTTCATCCGCCCGGTGAATTGCTGCTAAAAAGACCGGTATAATAATGGCACTTATTTTTTTTATTCTGGTAATCAGTGAACTGGAAAAATCAACGCCTCTGATTATCTGTGCATTTTTAATACTGATGAACTCATCATACAAAATCGGGATAAAACGGAGTGCTATAAAAATAATTAATACCAGATCCTGTACCGGCAGCTTAAATATCTCAAACGGTTTGAGAACTTTTGCAGCAGCATCACCAAGCTGAGATGGGGAACTGGTTAAAGTTAGTATAAAAGCTGATGCGATAAATAACAGTAATCGTAATGAGTAAAATGCTGCTGAATATACAGCACCTGAATAAAGTTTAAATGAACCGATATCAAAAAGAATTTCTGATTCTTTCCCTGAAAACAGAAGATGATACAACGATGTTATCAGGATAAAAATCATTATCGGTTTGAAGTTTCTGAGTAGAAGTGATTTATCTACTCCTGAAAATAATAATGAAAGAAATACAATCGTAAATAATACTGAATAAAACAGCATCGAATCGGAAATTATTGTTACAATAAGCAGTACAATAATCGGAAAAAGTTTTGCCAGAGTATCAAGATTATGATAAAAGCTGTCAATCGGTCTATAATGACCAAGTATTATCTGTTGTTTTTTGAACATTTTGCAATATAGAGCTTTAAAAAGTGACAGTCAAACGACATTTAACAGAACTTAAACACTTGTAATACAACGTTTTGCGCTAACAACACTTTTGTTCGCAAATAACACGTCAAACAAAATTGAATATGAAACTTTATTACAGGGAATCGTATACTAATCTGTAAGATATTGGTTGGATAATGATAAATAAGGAGTAAATCCACAAAATAGATGCTCTCGACACTATTTTAATGTGAGGAGTTGTTGTGGATAAAAAACTATCTAATCGTATTGTTATCACTTTGGTTCTATTTCTCTTTCCGGTTTTAGCTCTAGCCAGCATCAGCACCCCGCTGTACAGACCGACAGTCGATGTATCAAAACTAAATCATGATATTAAAATTGATGGAAACTTTGAGTCGACCGAATGGTCAGCGGCATCAATCATTTCTAATTTTACCGAAAGAAATCCCGGTGATAATATCCAGCCGTTGGTGAATACCGAAACATATATTACTTATGATGACGAAAATCTCTATATCGCCTTCAAATGTTTTGATAATCCAGCCGACATAAGAGCTTCAATGACCCAACGTGATCAATATTCCGGTGATGATGAAGTTGCCGTATATATCGATACGTATGGGGATGCTTCTATTGCTTACCAATTTTATGTAAACCCGCTTGGTATCCAGAAAGATTATCTCTGGAATCCGATTACCGGTGGTGACATCGGGTATGACCTCATCTGGGAATCATCAGGGCGGATAACTTCTGAGGGTTACGAAATCGAAATGGCTATTCCATTCTCATCTCTGCGCTTCCCGAATAATGATGTCCAATCCTGGAAAATTGATTTCCGCAGGAATCATCCAAGAGAATCAAGTCATCAGTATTCCTGGGCAGCTTACGATAGGGATGAAAAATGTGCCCCCTGTCAATGGGGTACTTTAGAAGGAATTGCATCGGTACAGCCGGGTAAAGGTATTGAAATCCTTCCGGCATTTGTCAGTCAACAAAACAGTGAACGGATTTCTGAATCTAAAATCGAAAACCATGATCCCGATGGTGAAATTGCATTGAGCGGCAAATATTCTATCTCTTCTGATGTCACTCTCGAAGGATCTATAAATCCTGATTTCAGTCAGATTGAATCGGATGCAGCTCAAATTGATATCAATTCAACTTTCTCTCTTTTCTTCCCTGAACGACGCCCTTTCTTCCAGGAAGGTGCTGATATCTTCCGGACTCTGTTCAACTCATTTTATACCAGAACTATTTTTAATCCCGAAGTTGCTGTAAAGATGACCGGTCGACCCGGAAAATTCAGGTTCGGTATTGTGTCTGCCTATGATGACAGTTCAGCGTATATTATTCCGCTTGAGGATTACGATTATAACTTTAAAGCGAGTAAAAGTTATGTTAATATCTTCAGAGGGGTAAAAACAGTCGGACAAAATTCCCGTATC
>QQUK01000019.1 GCA_008501655.1 Calditrichota bacterium | reverse complement strand
TGAAAACCCGGTCGACTCACCGGGACTGTAACCAAACCCTGAGGAGCTGTTAACCAAGGAAACGATTGAAACCAAGATATTACAGAAGTTGACCGGTAAATCATGTGTCTCGGTTGAACAATTTGACAAAGAGCTGGTATTAGAGCTTTGCAAATTTGCCGCCCTTTTGGAAGTCACCGAGATAGCTTCAAGTCACCCGCTTGATGAGTTGATTGTTATCACCGCTTTTTTTGAAGCGAGCACCCGGACACGGCTTTCATTTGAGTCAGCAGCGCTTAGACTCGATGCCAAAGTTATCAGTATCCCCGATGGCAAGACAACCGGTTCTGCCAAAGGGGAATCACTTGCTGATATTGGAGAGATGATGAATGCGTATGGTGATCTTGTCATAATGCGTCACACCGATACAAATTCAATAAACGAAATCCATGAAAAACTGCGTCTCCCATTAATCAATGCAGGAAACGGAACCGGTGAACATCCTACCCAGGCTCTTGCTGATTGGTATGCGATACTCAAATGGAATCCAAAACTAAAAGGTGTTGTTAAAGATGACGAGAAGATAACACTTGGCATATTGGGAACACCTGGTTCAATGCGTGCAGTTCGGTCGTTTTTGGAGATGTCACTTTTGTTTAAAGAAAATATTAAAGAGATTCATATTGTGTCAGAACTAGCTGACCCCCTTGGTGCAATTCTTACTCAAAAACTAGAGGAAGCAGATGTCCATCCGCATATCACTAATGACATTAATGAAGTTATCAGTGAACTCGATGTTATTTACATGAACTCAATAGCATTTTTAGGCGATGGATATAAAACACTGGACAGCAGATTTAAACTGCATAAAGGGAGTAAATTAAAATCTGACGCTGTTGTTCTGCATCCGCTTGCGCGGCTTGATGAACTCAACACCAATTTAGACGAGACAGATCACAATTTATATTTTACACAGGCACACGGGGCAGTTTTTGTACGGCAGGCATTGATGATTTCGATGCTCGATCGATTTGACAGATTGCCAGATGACATACCATTTGTGTAAATAACCAACTAAAGATTACGGAGAAGTTATGTGCGGAATAGCTGGATTTTTTCATGCTGCTGCTATAGATAAAGGTTCTTCAAAAGAACAGCTTACCAAAATGCTTTCGGTACTCCACCACCGGGGACCTGATGGTAAAGGTTACTATATTGATGAAACCAATGGTCTGGCAATGGGTCATACAAGACTATCAATTATTGACCTGCACACAGGTGACCAGCCTTTGTATGCGAAAAATAAAGATCATATCCTGACCACCAACGGTGAGTTTTACAATTACAAAAAAATCCGTGCAGATCTGAATCTGCAGGGAGCAAGATTTTCAACAAAATCTGACAGTGAGATAGCTCTGCATTTATACAACAAACACGGACTTGATTTTGTAGAACATCTCCGCGGTGAATTTGCTTTTGCACTCTTTGATAAAACACAGAAACGAATGATATTAGTACGTGACCGGTTTGGTATCAAACCACTGTACTACCATATCAAAAACGGAAAAGCTTTTTATGCTTCAGAGATTAAATCACTCTTCACGCATCCGGATATTCCTAAAGAATTTTCCAATAAAGATGTCCTGCATCAGCTGATGCATACCATGGTGCCGGGTACAACAACCTACAAAGATATTCATGCAGTCAAACCGGGTCATATGATAATTATAACAGCCCGTGGTGATTCGTTTGATATAAAGGAACATTGCTACTGGGATATGACATTCCCTGAAAAAGAAGAACATAACAATGTTAAAACTGAAAAAGAATATATTAGCCAGATACAAGAAAAACTTCTTGAAGCGGTAAATTATCGTCTTGAGGCCGATGTTCCGGTTGGTTGTTATCTATCCGGCGGTATTGACTCCTGTTCCATGCTCGGACTGGCATCGTCAACACAGCAGTCTCCGGTGAAAGCATTTACAATCGCATTTGATCATAAAGATTATGATGAATCTCATATTGCCAAAGAGATGGCGGATATGACGCAGGCTGATCAGGAAGTTTTGAATCTCAAAGCTACTGATTTGTATGGTGATAATTATATCAATACGATGTGGCATGCTGAGCGGACATTTTATAATACGCTTGGGGTTGCTAAATATTGTATGAGCCGGCGGGTTCATGAATGTGGATACAAAGTAGTTGTTACAGGTGAAGGTTCTGATGAACTGTTCGGCGGATATCCGATGTTTAAAAAGGATATGTTTAAGCATGGTCTCACCGATGATGCGACAAGAGAAGAATATCAAAAAGTGCTTGAAGCAAACAATGAGATTTTCAAAGGTGCGATTCTTGCCGAAGATGAGATGTCACATCCTTCGTTTGAAAAACTCTGCGGGTTTACACCGTCTTGGATTCAACCGTGGATGCAGACACTTGCGATAGCCAGACCGCTATTACATGATGACATCTTAGATGCTATCAAAGATTATGACCCTATAGAAGCAATTGCCGATTCAATGGATGATAAAATGATTCAGGGGAGGCACCCGCTTGATATTTCGCAGTATACCTGGGTAAAAACGATGCTCGAATGTCAAATTCTCAACTGGGGTGGCGACCGGGTTGATATGGCAAATGCAATGGAGTCGCGTCCGGCATTTTTAGATCATTATGTTGCCGAGATGGCTACTACCATTCCTCCAAAATTCCGTATCAAAGGGAATACAGAAAAGTATATTCTTCGAGAAGCTATGAAAGAGATATTACCGGAAACATTATATAAACGGGAAAAGTTTGCTTTTATGGCTCCTCCCGGACATACCGAAGAGAACAAAAAGAATGCATTAAACGAACTGCTTGACCGGTTCATGAACGAAGACAAGATAAAAGAGACCGGTCTGTTTGATTTAAAAAGACTGCAGACATTTATATCTGAATATAAACAGGATAATGACCCGGTTTCTCTTGTGCGGAAGGATGCTTTAGTCAATCATCTCTTAGGGCTTCATATTTTACATGACCATTTTATCGCTAACACAGAGATAAAATCACTGGCGACAGTATAAAGGCGAATGTGTGAGTATAGCTGTAAATTTTGAACGACTAAAATCTGACTTAGAAGAACTTCGCAGGATTGGTTTAGCTGATGACGGCGGTATCTACCGGCAGGCATTTTCTGAATCTGATATTCTAGCCCGTGAATGGCTCAAAGCAAAACTTTCTGAGGCAGGGCTGATTGCATCTTCCGATGGTGCTGCTAATGTCTTTGGAAGAATTACAAAACCGGATGATTCGCCGTGTATCCTTATCGGTTCACATCTTGATTCTGTACCGTGTGGTGGTAATCTTGATGGGGGACTTGGTGTTCTTGTGGCACTGGAATCTCTCCGGTGTATCAAGGAAAATAACATTGAAACAAAACACCCCATTGAGATGGTTGCTTTTTCAGACGAAGAGGGCAGATTCGGTGGTCCGCTTGGTTCATTGGCCCTTAGTGGTGAGATAACACCGGAAGATTTAGTTAATGCCGTAGATCTTTATGGTAATTATCTCAAAGATGAAATGGCACTTCATGGGTTTGATGTCAATGATATATTACATGCACGAAGAAATCAGGGGATGATTAAAGCATATCTTGAGTTGCATATCGAACAGGGTCCGGTCTTAGATAAAGAAAAGCTGAACGTTGGTATTGTTGAAGGAATCACCGGTTTGAGAAAATGGAATATCCGTTTGATAGGGAATGCCGACCATGCCGGAACGACTCCAATGAAAATGCGAACCGATGCATTCAGTGGACTTGCAGAGTTTGCCGGAGAGATTCCGCGTATAATAGAAGAACACGGTTCTGATGAGTCAGTTGCTACAATCGGTAAGGTCGACCTTTTCCCCGGAATGGCGAATACTGTCCCCGGTCAGGTTGAGTTTTCTCTGGATATGCGGGATATTGACAACAAGATTTTAGATGAACTTTCCGATGCCTGCCGGAGAGCACTTTCGGCTATCGCAAGAAGGCGGATGCTTATGTTTGAGTTTGATATAATTTCAGAAATCGATCCGGTTCGATGCAGTAAAGACATTATTGATGTCATTCAAGATACAGCGGAATCAATGGATATCATGTATCGAAATATCAACAGCGGTGCGGTACATGATGCTCAGATAATCTCCCGGATTGCCCCGGTTGGAATGATTTTTGTTCCGAGTAAAGACGGACGGTCGCATTCACCTGCTGAATGGACATATTGGGAAGATATGGAGATTGGTGCGAATCTCTATTTACAATCACTTTTAAAGATGGCAGACAGTTAAGAATGAGCAAAGAAAAAGAATTTAAAAACAATATTGATCCAAAATATATCGATGTTGACCCGTTAAAAGATTCCTACCGTGAATCTATTATTGAACACCCCGACAGACCGGTAGCGATTAAAAAAAGAAATATCGCTTTACTTTGTATCGATATGCAGTACCTTGATGCTGCCGAAGGTCATGGCGTTTTTTCTGACATTACGACGTCCGGTGTTCCTATTGAAGCACAGGAGTATTATTTTAAAAGTTTACAAAATGTAGTACTTCCGAATGTGAGAAAACTGCAGGATTGTTTTAGAAATCAGAATTTAGAAGTTGTACATATTCGAATTCAATCGCTTACACAAGACGGTCGAGACCGGAGCAACGGTCACAAACATCTTAACCTATTGGCACCTCCCGGTTCTAAAGAGGCTGAGTTCTTAGAAGAGGTAGCACCTGTCGGAGATGAGATTGTTATCAACAAAACTTCGAGTGGCGTTTTTGTATCATCGAATATTTATTATGTATTAAAGAATATGAATATAGATTCATTATGGGTAACCGGAGTATATACCGAAGAATGTGTCTCAACTACTGTGCGTGATGCCTCGGATCTCGGGTTTCTGGTGACACTTATCGAGGACGGATGTACATCGGTAACACCCGAACGTCATGATTTTACAATCGCTACTTTACGGGATAGATATACCAGAATTTTAAAAACCCAAGAAGCAATTGATGAGATTGAAAGTCATTTAGAAGAATATTCATGAATATTGAAATTATAGTAAACACTGTCAAACCGTATCTCTGGGGAATAGGTGCAATTGTGGGTGGGTATGTTATTGGATTAATAATTCATGCAGTTACCTGGAGACTCTATACCAAATTTTCAAAACATTCCGAAACTAATTTTTTCAAACTATTAAATCAAAAGTGGTACAAACCAACACGGTATCTATTAGTATCAATTATAATCTATGTAGCACTTAAACAGGTATATGATAATACACCTGCTTTGTTTGCTGATATTTCGTTGTATATGATTTCATTTTGTTTATTGGTAAGTGTGATCGTGTCTGCTATTAAACTGATTTATGTTATCGAAGAGACTATTTTACATCATTACGAAGTCGATGTAAAAGATAATCTACGGGCGCGGCAGGTTCATACGCAGGTTAAAATTCTCAGACGGATAGCTATCGTATTTATTATTATTCTAGCTGTTGGCGGGTTTGCATTATCATTTGAAACATTCAGAAAACTTGGTACAGGTATTCTGGCATCGGCGGGGATAATAGGTCTTGTAATTGGTTTTGCTGCTCAGAAGATATTAGGGAATCTTTTAGCGGGGATTCAAATAGCTATCACACAGCCGATACGGCTTGACGATGTTGTCATAGTTGAAAACGAATGGGGGAGGATTGAAGAGATTACGTTAACGTATGTCGTTGTCCGAATCTGGGATTTACGGAGATTGGTTCTTCCAATCAGCTATTTCATAGAAAAACCGTTCCAGAATTGGACACGGATTTCGGCTGATATTTTGGGAACGGTTTACCTCTATCTTGATTATACCGTTTCGGTTGACAAAATTAGGCAGAAACTGAAGGATATATTACAAAATTCAGTTGATTAGGATAACAAA
>QQUK01000196.1 GCA_008501655.1 Calditrichota bacterium | reverse complement strand
GATATTGAGAAGGAGATTATCTCTGACTATACAATGCTTGAACCAACATTTACGGAACCAACAAATGTAACCGTTCATGATGGTGCCAGCTTTGTAGAAAAAGATCATATCTATTTAGGTTCTAATGTTGAAATTCTCCCATCAGCTGTATTGGATGCATCAAACGGACCTATTTACATTGGTGATAATTGCCGGATTGAATCACATGCAGCTATTTATGGTCCTGTTTATATCGGACCCAACAGTACTGTCCTTGCCGGTAAGGTTTCAACATCATCGATAGGTGATACCTGTAAAGTCGGCGGTGAAGTTGAGTGGACTATTTTTCACTCATATGTAAATAAATATCATGACGGATTTGTAGGTCATTCCTATGTAGGTCAATGGGTAAACTTCGGGGCTATGACAACTAATTCTGATTTAAAAAATAATTATTCACAGATTCGCACAAGATTAAACGGGAAAGCTGTTGATACAAACTCTAACAAAGTCGGTTCATTTATCGGTGATCATACTAAATTCGGAATCGGAACCCTTTTGAATACCGGAATCAATATCGGAGTATGTTGTAACCTTTTTGGGGGGAATTTGATAACCGATAAAGAAGTTAAATCATTCAGTTGGGGAAACAGTGCTAATTATAAAAAATATGATATAGAAAAAGTAATCGAAACAGCAAAAATTGTAACATCCCGTCGGGGAATTGAACTTTCTGAACGTGAAGAAGAGCTTTTAAGAAACATTGCCAACGAACAAACTAACTCAGACGGAATATTTGAGATAAAGATATAATTATGCCAGAACTACGTAAAGATCCAATTATTGGCCGATGGGTGATTATCTCATCGGAACGGGCAAAACGTCCTTCTTCATTTAAAGCAATCTCAGAGCGCCATGCCGCTCATCTTTGTCCGTTTTGTCCCGGACAGGAAGATAATACACCTCCTGAAATCATAGCATACCGATCTCAGGAGTCGGAACCGAATCAGCCGGGGTGGAGACTTCGGGTGATTTCAAACAAATATCCGGCTTTAGTTGTCGAGGGAACCTTAAACAGGGAACCAAAAGGATTATATGACCGGATGCATGGTGTCGGCGCTCACGAAGTTATTATTGAAACCCCGGAACATGATGTTGATATCGTTGATATGAAAGATGAAAATGTCAAAGATATCCTATGGGCATATCGGGAACGGATGCTTGATTTGGAACGGGATAGCCGGTTGAAATATATTCTGATATTTAAAAACCATGGAGAGGCGGCTGGAGCATCACTTGAGCATTCCCACAGTCAACTCATAGCAACACCGATTATTCCCAAAAGAGTGTCTGAAGAGCTTGACGGTTCAAAACGATATTTTGAATTTAAAGAACGATGTATTTACTGTGATATTATCAGACAGGAAATCGCTGATGATGAACGAATTGTTAAAGATTTTGATTCATTTATCACGGTTCAACCGTTTGCTCCCCGTTTCCCGTTTGAAACCTGGATTGTTCCGAAGTCCCATCAATCAAGTTATCTGGAAATGTCAGATTCAGACTACCTTGTGCTTGCTAAATGTCTAAAAGATACTTTGACAAGACTGAAAATGGCATTAAATGACCCTCCGTTTAATTTTATGATTCACACCAGACCGGTTTCCCGCGAGTCACATGAGTATTATCATTGGCATATTGAAATAATCCCAAAACTGACAAAAGTTGCCGGATTTGAGTGGGGGTCAGGATTTTATATCAATCCGACAGCACCTGAAGAAGCTGCTGAATATCTAAAAAATCTTGACGTCAGTGAATATCGTTCAAACACTGAAGATAACAGAATTGATACGGCTGAGGGGAGAGAATGAAAATAGTAATGGTCTCGTCTGAAGTCGTACCGTTTGCAAAAACCGGTGGACTTGGGGATGTTCTCGGAGCGCTTCCTAAAACGCTTGCAAAGTTAGGTCATGAAGTTACCGTTTTGCTGCCTTTATATCGCTCGATAGATTTTTCAGGGTACAATCTTGTAGCAAATGACTGGGAAGAAAAAGTCACTATTGATTCTAAAAATTTTAACCTGAAATACAGTAAAATTAAAGAACCAAAACTACCGCTTGAATATATCTTTTTGGAAAATGATTCTCTGTTTGACAGGAAAGCTTTGTATGTTGATCCTGAAACAGGCGCAGATTACAATGACAATGATGACCGCTTTATCTTTTTCAATAAAGCTGTATTAAAATTCCTTATCTCAAAAGACTATGCTCCTGATATATTACACGTCCATGACTGGCAGGCTGCTCTTGTTCCGGTGTTTACAAAATTGTGTTTTGCTGATCATGAACTTTTCAGGAATTGCAAAACGGTGATGACCATCCATAACCTTGCTTTTCAGGGGATGTATGAAAACTCTAAATTTGGAAAACTCGGGTTAGAGGAAGAACTCTTTTACCCGACTTCACCTTTTGAGTTTTACGGGAAAGTTAATTTTATAAAAGCATCAATAACATATTCTGATGCAGTAACTACTGTATCTCAACAGTATGCTCAAGAGATTCAAACGAATGAATTCGGCTGCGGACTTGATGGAGTGCTAAAACAGCATGCTGATAAACTATATGGAATTTTAAACGGTGTTGACTACTCGATATGGTCACCCTCAAGAGATAAGAAGATTCCTTTTAAGTTTATAAGAGCAAATCTTTCCGGAAAAAAGATGAACAAGATTGAATTACTAAATGAACTCGGTCTTCCTATCAGAGAGAAAACTCCTCTTATAGGAATAATTTCACGGTTGACCGATCAAAAAGGATTTGATCTGCTTGAGTTTATTATTGATGATGTAATGAAAGAGAACCTGCAAATTGTTCTTTTAGGGACAGGTGATGAAAAATACCATAGATTTTTCAAAGATGTTGAATCCCGCTATCCAGATAAGTGTAGATCGTTGTTGAAATTTGATGACACTCTTGCGCACAAGATTGAAGCAGCTTCGGATATGTTTCTGATGCCCTCGTATTATGAACCATGCGGCTTAAATCAGATGTACTCACTCAAATATGGAACGGTGCCGATAGTGCGGAAAGTCGGAGGACTTGCTGATACAGTTAAAGATTACAACGATCAGACTAAAGAAGGTACCGGCTTTGTATTTGAAAATTACACGGCACAGGAACTTCTGAGTACAATTAAGAGAGCGATTGAGACGTATCAAAATCGTAGAAATTGGCTGAAGATAATGAAGCAGGGTATGAATGAAGACTATTCATGGAAACAGTCAGCTTTGAAGTATGTCGAACTTTATAATAAATTGAGATAAATCATTACTTATGGTGAATGAACAGATCAGAAAATATCTTCCAGCAATCCCGGCATTAATAATCTATTCAATTTTTTGTTATCTTCTGAATTTTACACAAGATGATGCATTTATTTCCTACCGATATGTTGCTAATTTTTTAAATGGTGACGGTCTTGTATTTAATATAGGCGAACGGGTTGAGGGGATGACAAATTTTGGCTGGGTTATGTATTTGATATTTTGGGGGAAACTTGGCTTAGATTATATACTCATCTCAAAAATTTCAGGTTTTATCTTCGGTGGCGGAATTATTGTTTTGACCTACCTGATTGCTGAGAAATTATTCAGTGATTTAGAATATAAAAAGTATGCAATCGTTGCATCGCTCCTTATAGGTGTGAACCAGTCTCTTGCATACTGGTCTATTGCAGGACTTGAAACTGCAGCTTTTGGTTTTTTTGCTCTTTGGTCATTTTATCTGTATCTGCAGAAGAGAAATCTGATAATCTTTACATTGCTCATATCAGTTTTCCTCCGTCCGGAAGGTGCATTTGTAACCGGGCTACTAATTTTAGTAGAAGCGATAACAGAACGCAAAATTCCCAGATTTATGTTAAAATCAGCATTCTCAGCACTTGTTTTGTCATTACCTTATGTTGCATTTAAACTTTGGTATTATGGTTCAATACTTCCGAATCCGTTTTATGCCAAAACCGGTTTTACAATGACCCAGCTTGCAAACGGTTGGGAATATATCTCCCGGTTTATGCAGCATTATGGATTATACGGACTGCCGATACTCATTCCGATTCTGTTTATAAAAAAAATGTCAAGGCAGATGCTCTCGGTCTGGCTGTTTACGTTGATATACTTATTATATATTATGCTGGTAGGGGGAGATGTTTTGAAAGTTCACCGGTTTTATATCCCTTTATTTGGTTTGTATGCTATCCTTATTGTGTACGCACTGACTCTATTGTTTGAAAAAATATCATTCAAATCTACGGAGGTTTTTCTTCCGATTGTTGCTTTATTGTTAGTTGGTTTGACTTATTATTTACCGAATGATTTTATTAAAGATTATAATCGACTTGAGCGATTGTTCGTGCATAAAATGTCAAAAATGGCAAACAATCTCAAAGATTATGATAAATCAAATTTTACAGTAGCTCTCCCGACTATAGGTGTCTTTGGTTACGAATTGATCGGTCACAAAATAATTGATCTGGTTGGTTTGACCGATACGACGATAGCCAAACATCATGAACCACCGATTCCCGGAATGGTGACAACATGGAAAGAGAGTAAGCATAACTCTAAATATATCCTTGAATCGAATCCTGAATACATAATGTTTTCAACCGGAGCTAAACCATCAGCCCCGGCAGAAAAAGCTCTGATGCTCTATCCAAGATTTCTCTTTTCATATTACCAACTTGGATGGTATTATCAACCTCCTAAAGCTGATTACGGTTCGATGCAGATGGTTTTTAAAAGAAAAGATACCACAATAGGTGAAATTGCACCAACTTATCCGCTTGAATGGGTTGATAATTATAAACTTGGTTTTGAAGAGTATTCTAAGTCGAGAAATGTTCAGGCAATACAGTATTATGAGCAAGCGATAAAAGATTCACCGCAGCCGGTTTATCCGTATTTGTTGTACCAACTCGGATTTAGTTATTTAGCCCTCCAGAAAAATAAGTTAGCTCTCAATATTTTTAATAAAACGCTTGAAGTCGATTCACTTGTTTTTATGGCTCATCGGGATTTGTACCAGTTAGAAACAGTCCTTGGAAACAGAGAAAAACTGAGAATTCACAAACTTTGGTTGGAAAAAATGGTCCCCTGGTATGTTCCGAGAGTTGACACACTTATGACCGATTTATTGAAGCGGGTAAATCTGCCGGAAAACCGCTAAATTTTGCTGTGAAAATCAGTTGACAAATTTAACATCTGTTATATATTCTTGTTCACCAATATAGGCGGGAATAGCTCAGTTGGTAGAGCACCACCTTGCCAAGGTGGCTGTCGCGAGTTCGAGTCTCGTTTCCCGCTTTTTTTATTATGGCGCCATAGCCAAGTGGTAAGGCAGAGGTCTGCAACACCTTTATTCCCCAGTTCGAATCTGGGTGGCGCCTTATTTTACCGCTAATCTTTGAATTCCACAAAATCTGCGATTCAATAATCAATTATTGTATTAAATATTCCATATCTTATATTTTAAATGACAAATGTAATAAAACTGTAGGATACAAGTTAGATTCTATGGGAGGTAGATATGAAAAACTTAACACTTATTGTGTTTATTTTCTTTATTTTATCAGTACAGCCTCACGCACAGCATGTTCAGGGATGTGGAACAATAATTTCACAGATAGAATGTACTTATTTTAAGTTTCAGGATTTGAATTGTAAATTGAATCTTGCTGATTCAATTTCATTTCCTTCCGATACTTATTTTTACATCGAAGGTACCTTGAGATTGAATTGTAACGAACAATTTTGTCCGTTTACTCCGGTGCCTCATTGTATTGATGTTGACTATATCACAGTTTGTGATACAATACCAGATTGTGAAAGTCAAATGCCGGGTGATGCTGATGGGAGCGGCTTTGTTGATATTGCTGATATAACATTCCTCATGAACGTTATCTATTCATCCGCTGTATTATCTATAC
>QQUK01000020.1 GCA_008501655.1 Calditrichota bacterium | reverse complement strand
TTAGTCGTGGCAAGATATATCCTTCCGGCTACAATTTATTAAAACATGATGGTAGTATAGTAAAAATCGCCCCGCCTGTTAAGAAAAAAATCAAAGTTCAATAGAATTGAGTCTGAGGGAATTCAGCACAACAAACAGTGAGGAAAAGGACATTGCGCCGGCTGCAATCATCGGTGAAAGAGACCATCCGAAAAGAGGATAAAATATGCCTGCCGCAACAGGAATCGCTAAAATATTGTAAGCAAAAGCCCAAAAAAGGTTTTGTTTAATGATCTGCATGGTAAATTTGGAAAATTTGAACAGTTTGATAATATCTGATAATTCCGAACGAACTAAAATAACATCTGATGATTCAATCGCAATATCAGTCCCGCTTCCGATAGCGATACCGATATCCGCTTCTGCTAATGCCGGGGCATCATTGATTCCGTCCCCAATCATAGCAATTTTAAAACCTGCCCGTTTGAGGGATTGAACAATCGTCTGTTTCTGTTCCGGCCGTATCTCAGCCTCAAAATTTTCTATTCCAAGAGTTCTTGCAACTCCTCCGGCTGTTGTTCTGGTATCCCCCGAAAGAAGCGTTATCGTTTCTATTTCAGATTTTAAGTAAGAAATCACATCTTTTGCTTCCGGGCGGACTTTATCGGCAAGAGCAATCATTCCGGTAATACGTTCATCAAGAGCAACAAAAATAACTGTTCTTCCCTTTTGCATTTCAGATTCGCCAAATGTCTCAGCATTTCCTAAATTGATCTTCTCTTTTTTTAAAAATGTGCTGTTACCAATTACAAGCCGGCGGTTATTGTATTCTGCTTTTAAACCAAACCCCGGAAATATAGTTACATCCTTAATTTTTCTTTTTTCTAGTTGATACTTTTTCTGATAAGCTATGATTGCTTTGGCTATGGGATGTTCCGATTGAATCTCTGCTGATGCAGTTAACCCGATAATATCCTGTTCATTCATTTCAGCAAACGATTTGACTTCGACGACCTCAAGCTGTCCCATAGTCAACGTACCGGTTTTGTCAAATATAACCGAATTCAATTTCGTTACTTTTTCAAAAATATCACCATGACGGATTATGATTCCCTCTTTTGCAAGTCTCCCTGACCCGGCAAGTATTGCAGTCGGGGTTGCAAGTCCAAGGGAACAGGGACACGCAATAATCAACACTGCGATAACGGAACGAACCATCATTTCACTCTCCGGAGCTACAAAATACCAGACGGCTAATGTAGTTAACGCAATAAGCAAAACAATAGGAACAAATACCGAAGATATTTTATCAGCAAGTTTCTGTATTGGCGCTTTCTGGGATTGGGCGTCAGTAACAAGCCGGATTATCGAGGAAAGCAAAGTCTGGTCTCGTTCGGTCGTTACTTCCATCTTAAACGGTATATTACCGTTTAAGGAACCGCCAAAGACTTCATCACCTTCAATTTTTGAAACCGGTAAAGATTCACCGGTAAGCATCGACTCATCGATATCAGGACGGTTTTCGAGAATTCTTCCATCAATAGGAATTCGTTCACCGGGACGGACTATCAGCATCATCCCTTTTTGAATTGTAGCGGATTCGATTTCAAGTTCAACACCATTTATCTCAGCGAGTGCTTTAGGGGGAGTTAGCGACATCAGAGCTTTTATAGCTTCACCCGCTTTTCCTTTGGACTTTGCTTCAAAAAAACGGCCAAGCAGAATCAACGTTATAATCATTGCTGCTGATTCAAAATACAGAAACTCTTCCCCACCATTAAAAATGAGGTATGTTGCGTACAATGACCAGAAATAGGCTGTCAATGTTCCCATTGAAATAAGAGTGTTCATATTAGAACGGAGGTTGGTAAGCTGTTTAAAAGCATCAATCAAAATCGATCTACCGCAGTAGAATAGAATAAACCCGCCAAGGATTGCCTGTACAACAGCACTTTCTTTGATTGCAAGCAATTCAATATCAGTAAACATCGGATACATCGCAATCAACATCAGAGGAACGGTAAACAAAAAGGCACCTATAAAATTCTTTTTGGAACGTACTAATTCCCTTTCGTTCTGCTTGAGAATATCAGGACGACCGAGTTTTGCTTTATAGCCAAGCTTAGTAATTTGGGAAATGATTGAATCGGTTGTGACTTTTGTATTATCGTATGCAACAACTGCTGAATTCGTCATCAGATTAACTCTTGAATCGGTGATTCCATTCACTGCCTGTAGCCCCTTCTCAACGTTGGCTACACAGGCTGCACAATGCATTCCATCGATTTCAAAAGTCTTTTCAATTTTGTTAGACATCACTGGACAAGATACATTCTTTTTGTAGGTAATAAAAGAGATTATTTTATACCGAACATAATCAGAAGCTTGGGACAGTTCCGTTTAAGTTCTTTTTTTATTTTGGTTCGAGCTCTGTGAAGATACCACCGAACAGTTGCCTCAGGCATCTTCATAATTGAAGCGACTTCCGAGATTTTGGAGCCTTCAACATCACGAAGTATAAACGCTGAACGCTGCTTATCATTTAAGGTGTCAGCTGCAATATTAATCTCTTTATATAAAGTATTTGATTTATAGAGATTGTCAGAATCATCTTTTGATTTCAGGTTGGCCTGATAGACCTGATCAAAAGATTCATGTTTATGCCGTTTGTTTTTACGGATATAATCAATCGAGGCGTTTACGGTTATCCGATAGAGCCAGGTATAGAATTTTTTATTTTCATCATAGCGCCAAAGATTCTTAGACATTTTCAGAAATACTATTTGGGCAATATCTGCAGCCTCATCGTAGTCGTTAACCATTTTATATGCAATAGAACTTACCTGAGATTTGTAATTATGAACAAGCTGAGTAAAAGCATTCTCATCACCATCTTTGATTCGTCGAATAAGCAGTTTTACTTCCCGCTCATTTTCCTCTTTGATGTCTATCTGATTTTCTCTTCTGTCTAAGGCTGCTTTCATATTTCTCTATTCCCATAAGACAATACTTTACTTTTTAGTAAATTTAACAAAATATACTATGAAAAGTTCTCTATATAAAGAAAAATATTTGAAAATGTAGAGAGAAACGGGAAGGGTTTTGGCGTGTAAGTATTTGTAAATAAAGGATATAAAAAAACCGCACTATTATAGTGCGGTTTTGTGCTATTTTTTAAAGCTATTATTTATCGTTTAAGATATAGTTATGCGGGTTTAAAAATTTGCCATTACGGATAACCTCGTAATGAAGATGCGGTCCGGTTGAATAACCGGTTGAGCCCATCATCCCGATAACATCACCCCGTTTGACTTTTTGACCTCGTTTTACAGTAATTTTCGACAAATGACCATACCGGGTCTGGAAACCAAATCCGTGATTTATAGTGACATATTTACCCATACCACTTTTCTGATTTCCAACAACTTTGATAGTACCGTTGGCAGTTGCAATAATCGGTGTACCGTTATGATTGGCAATGTCGATTCCCCGGTGCATCTGTTTATACCCGGTGAACGGATCAAACTTCATACCATATCCGCGTGAGTTCCAGCCTTTGGTCGGCCAGATTGACGGAGTATGTTCAAGTCTCGATTGGAGATTCTGAAGTTCTGATTCGACTTCGCTGTATTTTTCAAGTTCGTAGGTGGAGAGTTTCAGGAGCCGATCTATTTCAAACTCGGTAGCAAGAGCAGTCTGTTCTGTTTCAGAAAGCTGTTCAAGCATCGGAGATGCCGGACCACCGATACCAAGCTGCCGTTCTTCAGACGGAATTTCCGGAAGCTGGAAAAGTGTCCGGATTTTTTCTTCTTTTTCAACAAGGGTTATATAGCGGTTCTCAACTTCAGAGAGATTCCAGCGAAGCTGTTCATATTTATCTTTCAGCTCAAGGTTCTCAGCTCTGAGTTGTTCAAGTTCGGATTGGTCAACTTTACTTGAAAAGAATTCAGCGGATAAAAAGAAATTTCCCGCTATAATACAAAATGCCAGAGTTGCTGCTATATATAATGAAGCAATCGGAACTCTGAATTGTTTCATCACCCCGTCGGAATTCGGGATGAGCATAAATGTCAGTTTTTTCTTAAACAATATATATTCTCTTATATAGTACCGGTAACTATTATAAAATCTCTGTTTATTACCGGTTAATTATCGATTTAACTTACGGGGCAAAATGTAAAATGACAGACCGGTGAAGTCAAGTTTTTATCTCATTTTTTACTTTATGAGAACATATTCCCGTTTTAAAATCTTATTAACCGTTTTTGCAAGTTTATCCGATTCGAGATTCTGCAGGCTGTATAAATGCCAGTAGGTCTTCTTCGGCATCGGAACATATTGCTGTTTTTTCTTCTGTGGATCATTCATCTGAAACCTCCGTGTCAAACGTCCTACCATATTGACCCGATTGTTTCAATGTAAACCACCTACATTATATCGGGTGAATATGATTCTAATTTAGCTTTTGACAGATTAATAATGCACCTTTTGTGCCAAAAATGAGTTCTTCATGAATTTTCTGTAATCTTACGTAAGTCGTTGTTTTTGTGTTACTTAGAAAATCGTATATTTTACAGCTTATTTCAGGAATTGCAATAAATTGTCATAAAATCGAACAACTCCGATAAACTATTGAACTTGTCCCTCTATTTGAATTTATGATAGTATGCAGATTATTACCGGACAATAAGATAACATATCAGGAAAACCAGCTTTGGGATGAACTTAATGATGAAAAATATGAACAGACATTTTCGGATTATAGCGTACTTTTCTGCACTCTTATATATACTTGTTTAGATTTTCAATTTGATTGATTGACTAAAATTTGACTGCCTTTTACATTATATAGATTATTAACATTAAAATCAGAGGATTATATATATGTCACGCCTGAAAGATAAAGTTGTTTTAATAACCGGAGCATCAGCCGGAATCGGCAAAGCTGCAGCCAAACAATTTGCTGAAGAAGGTGCTAAATTAATATTAGTTGCCCGAAGAATCGACCGGCTTCAAGAATTAACAAAATCCCTGAAAACCGAAACTCATCTTGTTGAACTTGATGTACAAAACAAAGATTCGGTATTTTCAGCAATTGAAAATCTGCCGGATGGATGGAAAGATATCGATGTTCTGGTCAATAACGCCGGACTCGGGCGGGGACTTGATAAAATCCATGAGGGGAATGTCGACGGCTGGGAGGATATGATAAATACCAATATCAAGGGGCTCCTCTATGTCACCCGGGCTATATCACCTCATATGGTAAAACAAGGTTCCGGACATATCATAAATGTCGGTTCTATTGCCGGTCATGAAGTCTACCCCGGCGGTAATGTATACTGTGCCACCAAACATGCTGTTGATGCTCTTACCCGTGGCATGAGGCTTGATCTGGTCGATACTCCGATTCGGGTTTCAACTGTTGACCCGGGATTGGTTGAGACAGAATTCTCCGAAGTCCGCTTTTATGGTGACAAAGAAAAAGCTAAAAATGTCTATCAGGGATATAAACCGCTTGAACCGGGTGATGTTGCCGATGCGATAGTCTGGATAGCCTCAAGGCCGGATCATGTCCAGATTGCTGAAATTATCATCTTCCCGACCGATCAGGGTTCAGCGATGGTGACTCATAAGAGGTAGATAATGAATCTCAACGAATATCTCACTGATGTTAAAACTGAACTATATAACCTGAAAACTCAGGCAGAAAAAGCTCTGGAACAGGTTTCAGATGATGATTTTTTTAAACTTATCGACCCGGGAGCAAATTCGATAGCCCAGCTTATAAAACATGTTTCCGGTAATATGCGGTCACGATGGCGGGATTTTCTTACCACAGACGGTGAAAAACCGGACAGACACAGGGATACCGAGTTTGAAATCACCGAGGATGACAGTCGAAATGCTCTGATGAAGCGATGGAACGAAAGTTGGGAGATTTTGCGTAACACATTGGAATCGCTGACTCCTGATGATTTAGATAAAACAATAATAATCC
>QQUK01000377.1 GCA_008501655.1 Calditrichota bacterium | reverse complement strand
AGTATTAAAATCACCGGAGAAAATATATCGTGATCCGAATGATAATTTTATCGTGTGTGATGCCGGGAATAAACGCCTTGTTTTGTATGATCAATACGGCGGCTACCAAAAGCAGATTCAAAATAAAATATTTTCCTACCCTGTTTCCGTAGTTTTCTTTCAGGATCACTATTTTGTGTTAGATGGGGTGACTTCAGAGATTTATGTTCTTGATAAAAATGGAAAATATCTCTCGACGATCAGTTCTCTGTTACCCGGGGATGATACAGCGATGCTAAAGCCTTCAGATATATATGTAGCTGAAGATGGAAAACTTCTTATTGCAGATACCGGTAATAATCGTTTGCTCGTCTGCTCTGTATTTATAGAAAAATAGCGAGGCAGATGATGCTTCGTAACTTCTCAATAGCAATATTCATCTTTCTCATATTTATTACTTCACTTAGCGCTAAAATCACAAAAACATTTGTCGGTCATGATATTCCATCGGTTGTTCCTGTCGCATCGCATTATCTTATGGGAAAATCAGATTCATTACTGTTAAACGGTAAATTGTTATCTGTAGGAAAAGATTACAATTTTATACCACAACTTAAACAGTTTGAGTTGTTGCTTACCGACTTTTCTCAATATGATACACTTATTGTAAAATATACACCGGCACCATCCTGGCTCAAGCTTTCGTATGGGAATACACTTCCGGATATTAATAACCGGTCGATTTCTCCGGGAGAACCGCTTGATTTAAGTCGAATAACTGGAGGAGATAAAAATACCAGTAATATTGATATCAGCGGAAGTAAATCGTTTCGGGTCTCTTCGGCAACAGCACAGAGTTCATCATTTAA
This sequence comes from Calditrichota bacterium, assembly GCA_008501655.1. GTDB lineage: Bacteria > Zixibacteria > MSB-5A5 > GN15 > FEB-12 > QQUK01. The sequence continues at coordinate 5,164 of QQUK01000377.1, read as the reverse complement.
ACAAACACTCGACTTACAAATTGCCGGTGAGTTATCCGATAGTTTGACTATCAAAGGCTCTATATCGGATAGAGGATATGACCCGGTATATGGAACAGCTAATAGTTCTCTCAATGAACTTGACAAAATACAGCTTGAACTGAAGTCAAAACGATTTTCAATGCAGTTGGGTGATATTGTAAGCAAACCTTCGGTTCTTACAGGGAGTTCCTATCAAAAGAAAATCTCAGGTGTGCATACTGCATATCATTCTGACAATTACTCAATTGATGCAATTGCCGCGAGGCCAAAAGGGACTTTTACAAATGTCATTATAACCGGTCAGGATAATCTACAGGGACCATATCAGATTACCCAATCTCAGAGAAATGCACCAATTGTCCCCGGCTCTGAATCTATCTATCTGAATGGGGAACTTCTTGTCGCTGGTGCAGAAAATGATTACACAGTAGATTACCCGTTAGGGCAGATAACCTTTACATCTCAACAGCCTATTGACAGTCGCTCTCGTATTTCTGTTGATTTTGAACCATTTGAAACAGAATATAAAAAAGAGTACTACTCTACGGAGTCACATATCTTCTTAAATGATTCCCTGTGGAATGTATCATTCGGGTGGACAAGGGAAGGTGATTCAAAATCTGAAAGATTATTAAACCCGTTTTCAGAAGAAGAACTGCTTTTCCTGGAACAATTTGGTGATTCTGCTGATACATACTACATCTCTTCCGTGAAAGAAGATTCAAGTGGATTATATCTGTTAATCATTGATTCTTTGCCGGATTCTGTTTACCAGTATGTTGGGGGAGATTCAGGGCTGTATTCCATAAGTTTTTCTTATGTAGGAGTTGGAAATGGGAGTTATATTTTTGAAGGGCTTGAAGTATATACTTATGTCGGAGATAACCAGGGGGATTATCTTCCGGTAAAAATTTTGAAAGCACCTTCAAGACAGGATTATCTGACGACATCTGTTGGATATGGGAATGTTAAAACAGGGATAGCTAAAATCGGTGTTTCGAAATCTATCTATGACCGGAATTTATTGTCGGATAAAAATGAAAAGAACAACAGCGGACAATTGCTTGTAGCAGAAATATTCAAGCCTTATAGAAAAGATGACTATCTATCAGCTTCATTTAAACAGACTGATAAGCAGTTCATAAAACGGAACAGACAGACTAATTCCGACCTGTATTTTCGGATGCTTTACCCGGATAAAAACCCCCAAAAAAATGATGAAAAAATTATCAACGCAACGGTCAGTCATAGGATTACTTCACATCTGGCAATCTTTAATGATTTAAATTACCTCACATATGGTGATAATTTTCGTTCGACAAATGAATCGATTCGCACAGATATAAATCCATTAAAAAAACTATCGATATCTATGGGATATACTACGGTGAATGCAAAGCTTGATTCAATTGAAACTGAAGAGGGAAAATCGGAAATAGTTGAAGCAAAATTGCAGTATGATGTAACACCTACATTATCAACCAAAGTCTCATATGAAAATCTTAGCAGAGAAAAAAACTATTATCAAATTGATAACAAAATCACTTCCGATAAATTAAATATTAGGCTTGGTACAAAAAAACACAATATCGATTATGAATACTATGCTGAAGATTCTGTTGAATATCAATTTCAACGCACCACTATCAGAAACAGAGTAAATGTCAGTTCTGAAAAATCATTTTCTGAGTTCAGTTATAAAAGTAATTTTGGCTATCAATCGGTCAAAGTTGATTCACAAATAACTAATTCGTTCTTAACAAGACTGAAACTTGATTATCGCAACAGAGCGAACCAGCTTACTATACGAACGACGTATCATATATCCCGCGAGTCAAAACAAAGCCGGGGACTCCGGTATATCAAAGTAAATCAGGGGGAAGGAAATTATGTTTTAGAAGACTCTGTATATATCTATCAGGAAAATGGTGACTATATCCTGCTTGATGAACTTTTGTCCGGAAGCTCTGATGTGAAGCATGGTGAAAAACTGTTTACTCTATCTAAAGACTGGAAAAAGGCAAAATTCCTGTTTGATTCACGAATTACAGAGGATCTCTTTGCCAATGATAAACGTTCGTTTAGCTGGGTGGTTCCGTTCTATTCAAATACTGATAAATCTTACCTGTTGTATAATAGGAAGTATCTATCATCTCTTTCGTTGTTTCCTATAAGTTCCGGTTATCTCTTTAATCTGGATGCAGCAAGTTCATATCAGATAAGGAATATAACTGCTGTTGATAGAGTTAAAGAGAATAATGAACTCAAACTTCTTTTACGTCAGGTATATAAAAATTTATTCTTTGATGAATCTGTAAAATTATTCGAGGAAAAGTCTGATTCATATTATTCAATAAACGGTGATGTCAACGGTTATGAACTTTCCTCAAAGATTTCGATGCTTGCCTCCCAAAACAGATATGGATTTGAATTGCTCTATCGTGATGCGGAACTTAAAAACAGCGGTAGTGCTCAGATACTGTCGTTTATAATCACTTCGTCAGTAAGGATATTATCCGGTTCTGAATTGAGGAGTTCATTTGAATATTATTCATCAAAGGCTCAAGCCGATGATTTGCTGAATTCCTACCTGCTTACCGGGAATAAAATAGGGAAGAGCGGGATGCTCTGGTCTTTGATTTTACAAAACAGAATTAAAAATTCATTTCGGCTGAATGTGAGAGTCACCGGACGTGATGTTCAGGACCGCGATTCAAGGATATCAGCCCGAACCGAATTTGTGGCAGGGTTTTAATATGAGACGATTAGCAATTATCTATATTATAACTCTTTTAGCTATTTTGAATTCAATCTCGGTTGCTGAGAATATAAATCCTGATTCTGTTGTTCAGCATTATATCGACCGGGGATATCTTGATTGCGAGTTTACCGTTGGAGAAGATTCATTAATTGTAAATAAAGGTATTCAATATCGGGTAGATAAAATAATTTTGCTTCCAGCTGATACAATATTCCTTGAGAAACGAATAATCTTTCTTAAAAACAGTTTGGAACAAGTTATTCAATCACTTCTGCAGGCTAAGATATCCGATGGCTATCTGTATCAGAATTATATACCAATTGAATTTAGTAAAGGTGACAGCACCGTTACAATTATCTTTGCTCAAAATGAAGGCCCCCGTCCTCAGATCGGGACTATCAGTTTTGAGGGATTAAAACAGACCAACGAAAAGCAGTTGAAACAGTATTTCGAGTTAGAAAAATTCTCTTATATAACTGAAGAACAGATGAAAAGCATAGAAAATGATGCTGTTGAGATTCCTTATATAACCTATTCACCTCCTCCATTGATTCAGCTCAGACCGGGGTACACTGAAGCAGATATCATTCTCAATGCAAAAGAGAAGCGCTTGTTTGCGCTTGAAGGGTCAATTGGATATCTGTCCGATGTCGATGAAATTATCTGGATGGGGGACCTTACGCTTCAGAATCTGTTTGGAAAGGGAAAGAAAATAGACATCTTCTCTCAAAAGATAAATACAGATAAACAGAATCTCTCCATTCATTACTGGCAGCCTTCATTTTTGTTTGGCGTTGGCGGGATTGAATTTTCTGTTTCTACAAGAGATTATCGTAATCAGTTTTATGAGTTCGATATGCAAACTGAAGCGATGTATAAAATTCGGAAAAGTCTGAAAATTGGTGCCGGATTACAATACAAAACAGTCGAACCTGATTCTGATGATGGTTCATTCTCTGTATATGCTGCTGCATTTAAAGCTAACTATTCAAACAGTAGCGGTATTTATCTGAAAAACAATCAGTATAGTATCGGCTGGGAACTGACTTATTCGGCCCGGAGAAGCAGCCCGCGAGATAGCTTGCAGACTGTAGATTTAGCCTACGATGACACAAGGATTCATCTGGTAGTGAGTTACAAGTTACCTCTGATATTGCAAACGTCTGTTTATAACAAATTCCAGTATTCAGGATTCGAAACGAAAGATGATCTGCCTCCTCTGTCAGAACTATTCCTGATAGGGGGAGAGAGGACAATCCGTGGTTTTCGTGATGAACAATTTGCAGCAATTCGTACACTGCTGGCAACAACTGAATATCATATCGGTTTTAACTCCGGATATATGTTCACATTTCTGGATGCTGCCTATTTATATAATCGCATAGATGAAAATAGTACAACAATCGACGATGAATATTATCGGTTTGGGTATGGTATCGGAATTCTTATAGAAAACAGAGGTCGGGAATTTAGAATCTCATTTGGCTGGAATAAAGATTTACCATTTGACCAGCCTCGTTTGTCAGTTCAATTTCAGACCGGATTATAAAAGTTGACTCAGGACATCCGAGTTTATATCCTCATGCTGTGGAAAAAACTCTCTCAGTTATACTTCTGATTCGTCCGGTAAACTGCCTGTTAGCCGGAGTTGCTGTATGGGTTGGAGCTCATATGACCTGGCTTGACCCGGAAGTAGTAAATCCGCTGCTTGCATCAATAGCGGCATTCCTTATCTGTGCCTCAGGTAATATAGTTAATGATATTGTAGATATCGATATCGATCGAGTCAATCGTCCTGACCGTGTTCTGGTTCAAGGTAGGCTCTCCATGCAATTTGCAATTTTTATATCAATAGTCTTTAATATTATCGCTGTTCTCTGTACCGTTTTTTTGAATCTTTATAGTATAGGTATGGCAGTTTTGGCAATCTGCCTGTTGTATTTATATAATTATAAAGCTAAGCGAATACCTGTGTTAGGGAATTTATTTATAGCACTGCTTTCAGGTATGGTCTTTTTGACCGGAGGTCTTGCGGTAAATGTTGAATTGACATTAGCACTTCCGGGACCACTTATTGGTGCTGTGTTTTCGATTCTTTTTCATCTTGTCAGGGAGATAATAAAAGATACTGAAGATATTGAAGGGGATATGTCGGTAGGTGTGAAAACACTTCCCCAGATGATTGGTGAAAGGAAATCAGTTATTGTTGCCGGCATTATATTTCTGCTAATGACGCTTACGACGTATTATCCGATTTTAAAAGGATGGTATGGTGATTGGTATAAACTGATTACAGTATATTTTGTCGACTTGCCTATTTTGGCTTTTTTTATATTTCTCTGGGGAAATCCAACAAAAAAGATGCTTTCGATAACTTCGATA
>QQUK01000220.1 GCA_008501655.1 Calditrichota bacterium | reverse complement strand
ACTTATGACCAGGTACTGTCTACTACAGATGGATCAGTTGTCGGCAGACCGCATATTGCTCAAACAATGTATGACCAAAAACAGATTCATGATTACGAACTTGCATTTCAGAAATATATCGGGGATCGCTGTCCCGCGTATGTTCCCAAAAATAATTTTACACCACAGGAAGCGATAGAGCTGATTCACAAGGCCGGAGGGATAGCTGTACTTGCTCATCCGGGAATCAATCAGAAAGAAAAATATCTTGAAATGTTAGTTGACCTCGGACTTGATGGCATAGAAGCTTATCATACAAAACATAAGATGTCCGATGTCGACCGGTATAAACACCTTGCTGAGAGATACCGCTTGCTTGTCACCGGTGGTTCTGATTATCATGGGAGAGAGGGACGTATGGATAAAATAGGCTCTCAAAAAGTTCCATTCAGATATTTTGAGTTTTTAAAATCATATAAAGAAAAGAAACGAGGATGAGTTGAAAAATATTATTTGTTTTCTGTTTTGTACGATGATTCTTTTTTCATCAGTTTTTGCAGACGAGATACCGATAGAAAAACAAAAAGAGATAATTGATAATTATCTTTATATAACCGGTCATAAGAACCATCTCAACTCTGCATCAGATGACGATTCAGCTCAACTGCCTGTTAAATGCGGCTTCCCTATGGTCCGTCAATTTCAAATAAATAAGAATAAGTTTGATCAGAATCTGCTTAAATCTTCCGGGGTTAATGATGTTCAGGTTCGTCCGGCATTGACAGACTCCATTGTCAGTCCGTCTGGTAAATTTATGATTCACTTTGACCGTACCGGTGATAATCAACCATACTCATCTGTACCGGGCGGTATTGACGGATATATCGATTCAGTCGCTCTTATCATGGATCATGTTTATTCTTATATCATTGATACTCTCGGCTACCCGGTTCCTCCGGCTGATTCTTTTTATGCTTCCGGTGGAGATGAAAAATACGATGTATATATTATTGACTTTAACGGTGCTGTTTATGGATTAACATATAGTGACACTGTTATTGCTGATTTAGAAGGCGACTCGGTTGCAACAACTTTTATGGAGTTTGATAATGATTATGCTGAACTTGTTCAATACGATACTCGACCCCTTGACGCTATCAGAGTAACTGCAGCACATGAATTTTTCCATGCAGTTCAACTTGGGATAGATTATTATGAGTCAGGTCAGGTTGCTCTTGATATCGAAGGTCCGGCCTGGATGGAGATGTCTTCAGTCTGGATGGAAGAAGAGGTCTATGATAATATCAACGACTATTACAGTTATCTGCCGATCTTTTTTAACCAACCTTGGACTTCACTGCAGAAATTTAATCCGATCAATGATTTACATCCTTACGCCTCGGTTGTGTTTCCGTTATTCCTTTCAGAGAAATATGGTCGGGATATCATAAAAACAATTTGGTTAAAGTGTGGTGAATATGGTCCCGGTCCGCACTTCTTACAAGTGACCGGGGAGGTTTTGGATTCAATCAATGGAAGTACTCAAAACTTTGAAAGTGATTTTAATGAATTTGCCACATGGAATTATTTTACTGGTTCCCGTGCAGCCGTAGCTCCGGCAGGTGTTGGGTATGAGGAACGTGCAAATTATCCTGAGTTTTCTGATCAATTGTCAGGTGGTCAAATGACAGTTGTCTCCAGCTACCCAAGGACAATTGGATGGAATGACAATGTTCTATACCGACCGGAACATAATGGGTCATATTATATTAAATATAGAAGATTACCGTATGTTGTCCCCCGGTATTTTTGCCTCGATTCAACTCAAGTAGACTCTGTAACTTACTCATGCATAGATTCGGTTGAAGTCTTCAGAACATTGCTGCAGTTTGATTCATTGTACGGAAATAATTGGGGAATGACAATTCTTGGTGAGGATAGATATACAAAAGAAGTTTCGATATTAGATAGTTATCTCCTTCCACCTTTTGCTATCAGTCCTTTTGTACGTATATTAGTGGATTATCCTCAAACTTATAATAGTATTACTTATGTTTTAACACCAGCTTCTCCTAATAGACAGCTCTATGTATATCCTAATGATCAGAAGCTGACAATAACCGCTGTTAATGCAATGTTTTTAGATTCTATCCCGACAAATTCCGAAGCGGTTGCATTTTACCCTTATCCCAATCCGGCTGTGGTCAATGAAATGCAAAATGAATTTGTAAAATTTCATTTTGAGCTCCCGACCGATACCTTGGGAGTCCCGATTCTCAATAGTGGCGAGCAACCGTATTTGACGATTGATATCTTTACTGTTTCCGGTGAAAGATTGTTCTCAATCCAAAATGGTGTCTGGGATAACGACGCTATTGATGATAATTCATTTGAACTTACCTGGGATATGAAAAACGAAAGCGGTAAAAATGTAGCTTCCGGTGTTTATATGGCATTGGCAAGATTCTATGATAATGATGACAAAGGGAATCTGCTGTCAGAAGAAAAAACTAAACTGCTGATTGTCAGATGACACCTCAAAGCATCCGACTCATACCCAGAATAGCGCTCTTTTCAGCGATAATCTATATCTTTTCCTGGGCAACGTCGTTTTTGCTGAATGTAAGCCTGATTTTTTTTATTGTCTTCTCCTGCGGATATATGTGGGGTTTTATCCCCGGAATGATTACCGGTGCTGTCGGAATGGGATTAACAACATTGTTTAATCCATATGGTCCGGCGATGCCGCCAATCATGATAGTCCAGATTCTCGGGACAATGTTTTCAGGAGTTGTTGGTGCTTTCAGTTATAAATACCTAAATCAAAACAAAAATAAGTTATCCGTTGTACTCATTCTGATATCAGCATCACTTGTTTGTACAATCGCATATTTTTTACCGTTGAATATTGTTGATGCCTGGTTGTTTCAGCCATTCTGGGAGCGATTTATTGTCGGCTCATTATGGTCTTTGGTTTCGGTAGCAAGCAATATAGTTATTTTTACTTTACTTTATCCGCTTCTTATTTCTTTTTATGAAAAGGAACGGAGATTGGTATGTTAAAAAAGATAATTATTATGTGTATCATATTTACCTGTGCGGAAATTTCAGCACAACTTCCAGATACTCTGAAATCAGCCGACTCCACCCGATCGAATCAACCGGTAAGAGATTCACTCAACCCGGCTCAATCAGCCTATCAGGGATTCCTCGATCGACAGAAAATGCGTCAGCAGGAAGTTGCTGAACAGGAAGTAGTCGAAATGGGCGATTATATCTCATTTTATGATTCTCTTACAGTCTATCTTCTCTCTGATAAATTAAGTCAGCGATCCAATATTCGCGAGTTTTCCTACCGGGATGCTGGTGATTATTTTCGCTATATGCCTTCGGCATTTGTACTCGATTATCATTTTACACCGATGCGGAAAACTGTACAGCCGTTTTCTCTTTCCGGTGACCGGACGAATTTTATCTCGAACGGACTTTCGATTCATCCCTTTGAACATTTTCTGGAACCGGATGGATTGGTTGATTATAACGATATTCCTACAGCTCTCGATAATGATATCTATTTGATTCCGGGCGGAGCCGGTCAGATTTTTGGCGGGGAGCAGTCAATAGCAACTTATGTCGGTATTCCAAAAACACCGGATACAACCAAACCGGAAAGTTCTTTTGATATTGAAAAAGCTAATTTCGACTATGCATATACTAAAGGCCGATATAGTAAAAAATTTACTAACGGGAAGCATGTCGATTTTTCTTTGGAATACAGAAAAACCGCCGGCTACAGACTCTCTTCAGACGATAACTCATACCAATATACCGGTAATGTATTGATGCCGATCTCTGAAGCTTACACATTCAGTTTTTCAGGAAACACTCTCCGCAGAAAAAGTTCTTTTATCATAGAACCGGATTTTTCCATTTCAGGATTTGACCGGAATCGAACCGACCGAAACGCGGAATTCATAATAGAAAAACATAATCCCGAACGGACGGTAAAATACTCAGCCGGCTACCTCTACCAGAAACAGAAATCATACATCGACGGTTCATACAGAGGGAGATTTCATTATCATAATGATGGATTATCATTCAAGCGGGAATCAGTCCATGATGGCTATATGGTCAAAGCAGAGATTGATGGAAAACGACTTTTATTTAAAAACGGATTTGATGATTATGACCGATACACTGTCCGTCCTTCACTGTCGATACTTAAGACATCCGGTACCAAGAATATAGGGTTTACTTCCGGATTTGAATATATGAAAACGTATAGATTCCTTCCCTTTGCATCATTAGTATATAACAGAGACTCCCGACGTTCACTTCTGTATCTTTCAATCGGTTACTCTGAAAAGGCACCTTCGTTATATGAGTTACATCTTCCATACCAGCAAAGTCAGGTCTATGGTGGTGGTATTGATTATGCTGATACCGGAAATGAAGGACTCGGTTCAGAAAAACAATTGACCGGTACAGCAACGGTGCAGTTTGGTGATGCCAACAATAATATCAATATCTCAATCACCGGTGGAAAGATTTTTAACGGCATCGACTGGTATGATTATGACACGACGATTTCGGGAACTACCTTAAAACTATTCATACCAAAAAATTCCGATTTAACATTTGCTGATATTTCAGTCACGCCAAAGTTTCAGTTTTTCAAACTGTTTACTGCGACATTCGGTGGTGCCTATCATATTAAAGATTACGCACGGCGGGAACAGCTCGCATACAGCCCCGAATATAATTTGTTTGCCAATGTCGAGATTCATGTCTTCTGGAAACAAAAACTTCTCGACCTATACGGCTATAGTGAAGTAACCTACAGTGGACCTTATACCGGATATAACGGCGAGGTTTTAGGGGAGATACCGGTACTCAACTTTGGTATTTCCGCAGAACTCGGGTCATTCCGATTCCATTACATATTCTTAAACTCTACCCAGCAGGTATACTCGGTACGGGAAGGGAATCAGATTCTGGGAAGATATACTTATTATGGGTTCACCTGGAATTTCCTCGACTAAGATAGCCGCTTGACATTTTCATCCTTTCGTTTTTACTTCTAACATGACTCAATTACCAATCGAACGTGAAACTGCGTATAATCTTGTTGTTGAAAAAATAGGACAGAATAATCTCCTCAAACATATTCTGGCTGTCGAAGCAGGTATGCGAAGGATAGCTGAACATTTTGGGGAAGATGTCGACTACTGGGGACTGACCGGACTCCTTCATGACCTCGATTATAATGAAACAGCAAAAGATGAACCACGGCATACGTATGTTACCGCTGAATGGCTGAAAGAATATAATATCCCCGATGAAATGATGCATGCCATCCATGCCCATCCCGGGCATATCCCCTGTGAATCAAAACTTGATTGGGCGTTGTATTCCGTCGACCCGACAACCGGATTTATCGTTGCCTGTGCTTTGATGCATCCGGATAAAAAAATGGCATCACTTGATTCTGATTTTTTAATGAGACGTTTTAAGGAAAAACGGTTTGCAGCCGGGGCAACCAGAGAAAATATAGCCGCATGTTCCGAACTTGGTCTCGAGACAGACCAGTTTTTACTGATGGTACGGGACGGAATGATGACAATCTCTGACCAGTTAAAACTCTAAAACTATATGCAGAAAAAAACTCTGTTTCGAAAAGATGTCATCAGCTGGTCGCTGTATGATTTTGCCAATACTATTTTTTCAATGAATATTGTATCGTTGTACCTCAAGCGATATATTGTCGAAGATCTCGGAAAAGATGACCGCTACTTTGATATTCCATATGCACTCTCTATGCTTGTTGCAGCATTGCTTTTACCTGCATTCGGGGCGGTTTCAGATCATTCAACAAAGAAAAAATTCTTTCTCTTTTTATTTACTGTTACCTGCTGTATTTCACTCGGTCTGATGGCGCTTGTACCAACTTCGATGATGGTACTTTTGCTTGTCCTCTTTATTATATCAAATTTTTCATATGAAGCAGGTCAACCGTTTTACAATTCGCTATTGTACTCGGTAGCTGATGGAAAAGATGCGAGATTTGTATCCGGAGTTGGTGTTGCTTTTGGATATATCG
>QQUK01000366.1 GCA_008501655.1 Calditrichota bacterium | reverse complement strand
TTTGCGGTCACCTTTGCCTGGTGCAGAATTTGCAGCTTCACGGAATGGGCCGTAGTATGCTGATGCATACTTTGCTGTATAAGCCATGATAATAGTGTCGTAGAAATCATTAGTTTCGAGCGTCTGTCTGATACCCTGCACCCGGCCGTCCATCATATCAGATGGAGCAACAATATCACAGCCGGCTTGAGCAAGATTAAGCGCCATTAGTGAAAGTACTTCCACTGATTTATCATTGTTGATGTTACCATCAATCGTAACACCGCAGTGACCGGTATCTGTATAAGCACAAAGGCAGACATCAGCACCGATAAGAATATCATCACCATGTTTATCTTTCAGCGCTTTGACAGCTTTAATGACCGGATTGTCAGCATCAGCTGCAGAGGATGCCATCTGGTCTTTTCTATCAGTTACACCAAATAGCATAATGTTTTTAACACCAAGATTTAAATCTTCACTGACCGAGCTTATGAGAGAATCGACTGATTCCCGGTAAATACCAGGGAGTCCATTGATTTCATCTTTAACACCGGATCCATCGGTAACAAAATACGGTTGGATAAGTCTGTTTACATTCAGTATCGTTTCTGAAGCAAGTTCGCGGGTGAGCGGATTGCGTCTGAGTCTTCTTGGTCTGTTGTAGAGATCCATCAGATATACTCCAAAACTGATTCGATATCAGGTTTTTCTAGTCTGTTTGAAATTTCCCAATTAATATTTAAAATCGCTTCTTCGGTTGTTTTACCGATAGCGATAATTTTTGCTTTTGGTCTGCCGAATTGTCTGCGAAAAGATTCGACTGCTGATGGTGCGGTGAAAAAGAGAAAATCTTCTTTTGAAAACAATTCCTGTGTGTCACTCGGTAGTTCACATTCGATTGTTTTGTAACAGATGATTTGATGAAATTGACAGTCTAATTTGTTAAAATACTTTTCCGGTTGGGTGAGGACATGTTCTGCACGGAAATAAAGTATTGTTTTCCCACTCAGGTCAATCGTAGTGGTAAATTGTGTAAGGAAATCCTTACCGACAGCTGAGTCCGCTACAAACGTAACAGTATGATTGTGTTTTCTGACAGCTTCCTCGGTTTTTACTCCAATAACAGCGATTTTTATATTTTCAGGTAACAGTTCTTTGGTCTGCGAAAAAAATGAATCAACACCATTTTTACTGGTAAACATAACCCAGTCAGTAGAATCAAAAGAAACTTCCTTTGGTAACTCAAAAGGAGTCGGAATAGATTCTGTTAGCGGCAGCGGGATAAGTTCAATCCCTTTCTCTATCGCCTTTTGTTTGAGTCCGTTTAACTGATCTGCTGATCTTGTTATTCCGAGACGGGGCATAGTTTACCCTTTTCTAATCCTTGAAAAGCTTCTTCTACAATTTCTTCGATATCGGTTCCGGTGATATCGACTTTTTTAAGCCCGGTCCATTTGTCGCCCTCTAAAACACCGAGAACTGCTTTTAATCTATATGATTCTGCATCAACTTCTGAGTAAACCCCAAGCGGCAGGGAACAGCCTGAATCAAATTTTGCTAACAGCCCTCTTTCCAAGGCTGCGGCTTTTACATCATTTTCAGCATTCATTTTAACGATGGTTGCTTCAACTTCGGGAGCATCATCTCTAAGCTGTATACCTAAAATGCCTTGGGCCGGGGCAGGCAGGAATGTTTCCGGGTCTAATTCGATAACGGTTAAGTCTGAGACATCGAGTTCCAGGCGCCTGACACCTGCGGCAGCAAGAAGGATTGCGTCATACTGTCCATCACGAAGTTTTTGGATACGGGTGGGTACATTACCACGAAGATCTTTAATCTCTAAACTTTTATTCAAAAAAGCGACCTGGCATTTTCTCCGGTTTGAAGATGTTCCTATTACTCCGCCATCTTTTACAGGAAAAACGCCGGTATCTGCTGTTGATTCTTTCCGTATTAAGAGAAGCTCCCGTTTATCGGCACGATAACCGACAGCACCGGTTTTGAGACCATCCGGTTGCGAAGTCATCAGATCTTTTAAAGAGTGAACAGCTATATCTATCTCTTTAGCAAGAAGGGCATCTTCGAGTTCCTTCGTGAAGAATCCTTTCCCTTCCATTTTATCAAAAGAGATGTTATCAATTTTATCTCCGGATGTTTTGATGATTTTTATTTCAACGTCACAATTATATTTGTTTTCCAGTTCTGATTTAATAAAATTTGCCTGATAGAGAGCCAGGTCAGACCCACGCGAGCCAATGACTATATTCTGCTTGCTCATGCTGTCTCCTTGTCCGAATTAAGACTGTTGAAATTGAGATTTGTGTCGGCATGTGCCATTTTGTTTGAAAGAATCTTAGATGGCTGGAATGCTGCATTCCCAATTAGTTTGGTAACGAGATTTTTAATCGCTAATTTTTCTTCCTCGGTTACCGATTTGACTTTCTTTTCAAACAGGTCATCGAGGGCTTTATGTGCCATCTGGATGGAATCTTTAAAGGTTGAGTGGAAAATCGGTTTGATTGATGTTTCTAATTGACCGGATACAAAATTGTATACCGCTTCTTTAATCAGGTTGTTAGCTTTGCCGGCTTCGACAAACTTTTTCCTGATATTTCCATTAGCTTTCGCTTTAAGAGCCGGTATGTCTACTAAATTAACTTTATCACTCAGATTGAATTCCTGACAAAAGTCTCTCGGGATGGCTAAATCTATTACAAGTATCGGTTTTTCATTTTTAGGAAGAGAGGAAAGGAAGTTACAATTAAAGACGGCATGCTTACAAGCTGTGGCTGATGCGATAGCTGTGAATGCAGGAGTAGTTTCTTTAAAATCCGCAAGCGCTATAGCTCTGCCGCCGAATTCTTCGGCGAGTTTTTCAGCTTTTTCAATTGTCCTGTTTACAAAGATAATATCACCGAGATTTTCTTTAGTGATATACCGTGCAAATTTAACGGTCATCTCACCGGCACCGATTAAAGCAATAGTATTTCCCGTTGGTGCCAGATAATTTTTCATCTCGTCAGCTGCCAGCGATGCCATCGACTGATGACCGCTTCCGATATCAGTTTCCCGTTTGATGATTTTAGCCGTACTTAATGCTTCATTGGCAAGTTTATTCAGGTGAGGACCGATGATATCATATTTGATTGCTTCGGAGTATGCATCTTTGAATTGACCGGTGATTTGTGTTTCACCGACTACGACAGATTCAAGAGAAGAGACAGTCCTGAAAAGATGAGTGATAGCTTCTTTTTCAGTGTAGTGGTAAAAATCATTGGGGAAAAAATTTATCTCTTTATTATCAGCAAAGAAAAAGTCAATCAAACGATGCAAAATCCGGGAGTTTTCTTTTGATTCTTTTAAAGTATACAGAAACTCAACCCGGTTACAGGTGGAAAGGTAAATCAATTCATCAACACCAAGAGCATCTTTGAGCTCAAGTAGCTTTTCCTGCTTATTATCTCTGTCAAGGGTAAGGGTTTCAAGAAGGAGCATGTTCTGCTGCCAAACCGAAGTACCAATAATACCATATTCCATGTCTATACCTATACTTTAATTGTTCTCTTACAATGGTCAATTTACATTATAGAAAGATTAAATTGTCATCTTTTTGTCATAGTTTGTGAAAAAAGGAACAAGAGTTGGAAATATTTTCAGTACATGACAAAGATCAAGATTCTCCTATCTCTTTATTTTGTAATAAGATATATCGTTATGGAAAATAATCAAGGGAAAAGAAGGTATTATAAGTATTGTATGAAAAGATTACTAATAAGTATAGTATTTATTTTTAATAAAAAACCCGACTGGATAAGTCGGGTCCGGTAAAACTGTTGGGATTTGCTTAGTACTTCCCAACTGTTAATACTTCAGTTAGGAAGCAGCTAAACAGCAGCCACCTCACATTTGTCATATTTCAAAACCAGACCACCTCCTTTCTTGTGTACTGCAAATATTACAGTAGTTTTAAATTTTTGCAACATAAAAATGCTCTAAGAGTGGTTTTTAAAGCATTAAAAGACTATCTGAGTCTATTTGGGAACAAGGAATAGAGCTTGTCAATTACAGTGAAAGAATGTATTCTGTGGTAATTTCTACATTAGTTATAATAATCTCACAATTTGAGAATAGATTGAGGAATGTATGGATCATATATTTAAAGAATTATTAGAGTCTATCGGTGAAGATGTCAACCGGGAAGGACTTCAAAAAACGCCTCAGAGAGCAGCCCGGGCATTTGAATACTTGATGAAAGGGTACAATGAGGATATTGATAAGGTAGTAAACAACGCTTTGTTTGAGTCGGATGCTTCTGAAATCGTATTAGTCAAAGATATAGAGCTATATTCGATGTGCGAACATCATCTCCTGCCATTTATCGGAAAGTGTCATGTTGCGTATATTCCCAAGGGTAAAGTCCTCGGATTATCCAAGATCGCCCGTATTGTTGATGTTTTTGCAAGAAGACTCCAGATTCAGGAACAGCTAACCCGCCAGATTGCTGAAACGATCAACAAATATACCAATGCAGCCGGAGTTGCTGTTGTGATAGAAGCAAAACATCTTTGTATGATGATGCGCGGTGTAGAAAAACAAAATTCGATTATGACAACATCGTGTGTCCTCGGTGAATTCCATGAAGACCCATCAACCAGAGCAGAATTTTTCTCATTAATTAAATAAGAGATGTATTTAACAGTATCTAAAAAATTTGAAATCTCATTTTCTCACAGGTTATTTATCGATAATCTGTCTGAAATAGAAAACACTGAACTGTTTGGCGATGAGTCAAAAGGGAAATTTGGTCATGGGCATAATGCCGATGTAACATTTCTTTTTAACGGTCCGATTTCCGAAACAGACGGTATGGTTATCAACGTAGTCGAAATTAAAGAGAAGATAAACAGACTGCTTGCAGAAAAGTATGACCATAAATTCCTCAATTTTGATAATCAATCGTTTAAAAACATCCAGCCGTCATTTGAGATGATAGCGAAACAGATGTTTGCAGATGCCAGACCTCTGTTTGAAGATTCCAATGCCAAGCTGGTTGTCTGTCATATTATCGCGGAGCCAGATTTTGAAGCAACAGCCTATAAAAATGGAAAGATTGAACGGTCATTTCAATTTGGTTTTTCAGCCGCCCGGCGTACATATTCTCCCCATCTATCTGATGAAGAAAATGAAAAGATGTTCGGATTAGCAAGCAGGAAAAGCGGTCATGGACATCATTATCGGGTGCGTCTGACTTTTTCAGATAAACCGGATGAAACTACTGGAATAACAATACTTCATAAAACAATAGAACCGGTATTGAAAAAGATTAATTCCAAATTAGATCACAAAAATATCAGCACAGATATCCCTGAGTTTAATAACATCCCGCACACGACTGAAGCTTTAACGAAAAAGATTTATGAGATACTTGCTTCACAACTTCCGCTGGAACGGTTACGCATCAATGAACATGATTACTTTTATATTGAGTATAATAAAGCAGGCGAGATGTTCATGGGAATAAAAACGATGTTTCATGCTGCACACCGGCTTACCTCAGACCGAATTACTGAACAGGAGAATAGAGAGATTTACGGGAAATGCAATAACATAAAAGGTCATGGCCATACGTATAAGGTCGAGGTGCTCCTTTCCGGTGAATATGATGAAAAAACCGGAACAATGTACAATCTGATTGAAGAAGAAGATAAATTAAAAAATTGTCTTGATAAATATAATTACAAACATCTCAATTTGGAAACAGAGGAGTTCAAGAACCTGATTCCCACCGGAGAGAACATTGCCGTAGTCCTCTGGGAGGAACTCCAGGAAGTATACGAAGGAAAGCTGGAACGCTTATCACTCTGGGAGACTCCAAATAATAGATTTACAATAAGGAAAGAAATAAAATGAAAAATATTCTTATTACAGGAGCAAGCCGGGGAATCGGCAGAGCAATAGCGATTGAGCTAGCCGAAGAGGGAAGGGAACTTGTTCTCACTGGAAGAGATGACTCTAAACTTGCTGAAACAGCTAAGCTCTGCGAAGAAAAGAATGCTCAAGTCTTACAGATTACTGCTGATTTATCGAATCCTGAAAAAGTTT
>QQUK01000284.1 GCA_008501655.1 Calditrichota bacterium | reverse complement strand
AAACAACATAAATATTTAGTAAAATCATTATGTTTAGTATTTGTAATATTTACCCTCTTTTTCCTATTGAAAGGAGGTTCAAACAAGGAAAAGGGTATCAGATGATTTAGGAGCAATTAACCAGATTATAAAAAAACGGATTAAGGAGATATTAGGAGATCTTATTTAAATGCATTTGCTAAAAATATAAAGGGCAGGAAGAGAAAGTTTTAATCAACATTTCATTTGCACACAAAACTTGATATAAACCTCTCTCCCCACATTTCAAAAGATAAAAAAAACAAATTGTATGTCAAAATAAAATCTCTACCAATTTCTCTTTCTTTTATCCAGAAAGGAAGGACTCTATAACACAATTTTTACATAGTTCTTTTTAAATAACGCATAAAACAAAAAAGAAATTCATTGGAGATTTTAATATAATGAAAAATTATTTAAAGATTCTCTTCACATTAATTATTGCCGTTTTTACAATGACAACAATTGCATCTGCAAATACATTTGTCGTTGATGATGATGGTGATCCGGGTTCTACTTACCCTTCTCTCGCTGCAGCAATTGCAACCGCTGAATCGTTTGCCGGGATAGGGCATGAAATCAAAATTATGCCTGGTGCATATACAGATGCAGGATTGTCTCTTGCTGTAACAGATAAAATTACAGCAATTTATGGTGATCCAGGATCTGACATAGCTGATATCGTGTTTACAGGTACAGGCACATTCTTAACTCAATCCGTTACAGCCGGTATGTCAATTGGACATTTTACCCTGGACGGATATGATACTGGTGTCTTTGTCGACGGTGTCGACGCATCTGTTTCTGATATTGCATTTAACAGTGTTGGAACTAGTATCAGATTACGCGATTCAGATGGTTCTATAGTTACTGACCATACTATTACAGGTGGTACTACAGGTATTCGTCTTCAGAATGGCGATAATACTACAGTTTCTTTTAACACTATCAGTGGTGGTACAACCGGTATTCTTCTGCAGGTTGCTTCCGGTGATCCGTCAGATGGTAACATGATTTCAGGTAACGTCATTGACGGTTGCAGTGGAAATGGTATGTTACTTTCAGGCGATGCAGTTTCTCCGCACTCTAATAACGATATTATCGGAAACACAATTACTAATTGTGGTGCTGATGGTATCGACAATACCGACGGTCGAGATGCTACTATATCAGGAAACCAAATTACTGATAACGGTATATTTGGCCTTGATCTACACTTAGGTTCCTGGACTGCTCCGGCATTAGCAGTTACTGATAACTGTTTTTACGGCCACCCAGGTGTACAGGCACGTGATGATGCTGCTCACGGTTGGGCAGATAACTACTACGGCGATATCGCTGCCGGTGCAACTACATATGCATTAGCAGGAACCGGCGGCGCTGTTGATTCCTCACCAAAAATGCGTTCAAACACTCCGGTAGCTACTTCCTCAAATACAATGGAAGTATGGGATACTCAGGTATTCAATTTTGCTTTTGCATTACCGGATGTATGTGATCCGTTCGACAGTGTTGAATTCGCCGCATATGAATTCGAAGTTACCTGGGATCCGGCACTTCTTTCTTTTGTTTCAGGTGACAACAATGAATTCTTCGGTGGTAGCGGATTGTATGTATTTACAGATGATGATGCTGCAACTGGAAGCATTACATTCTCTGGTGTTGATATTGCAAATCCGAATTTTGGTGAAGGTAATTTAGGCTGGGCTGAATTCCAGGCAATTGGTGTCGGTTCTGCTACTATTACCGTAAACTCAACATACCGTGATGCCAGCAATAATGAAATCCCTGTAATGAGTAACTCATTAATGTTGACATTACAGGATACAGAAGCTCCTTCAATCACCGTTACCGCAAACGACCCAATTACCGGTACAGATACATATTCTGACGGTTCTGCTGTAGGCGGTGATGTTGATCTGTATATTGAAGGTACCGTTTCTGATAACTTTGATCTGGCTTCAGTATGGTATAATATAGATGACCAAGCATCAGTTGCTTGGACCCTTATTTCTGCAGTCAGCGGTACTTCTGATTCTTATGGCGGATTACCGGGTTCATTCTACATCGATCTTAATCCTGTTGCAACGGAAGGTGCTCACTCGTTGAACGTGATCGTCGTAGATGCCTCTGGTAACAGAGATTCTGTCTACTACAACTTTACTATAGACAGAACTGGTCCTGATGTAGCCAACTTAGCATTAGCTGATATTGATGGCTGTGCTGATGCAGGCTTCTCAGACCTTGATGATGTTGCAGTCAGTTGGGATAACCCGGATGGCTCTGCTGTTGAGCATGAATTCTATTCTAATGATGCTCCGGGTTGGCAAGGTGCTTTAGCTATTGCTAATCCAACTACTTATACTTTTGATGGAACCGAAGGTTCTCATGATCTTTGGGTTCGTCAGGTAGATGTATTTGGTAATATTGGTGGGCAAATCGGACCGGTAAGTATTACCATTGATAAAACCGCTCCGGTACCAAGCGACCCATATCTGGTAACTTCACCTTCACAAAGTACTACTATTACAAACTTAAGTACTATTCCTGGTGATTTTAATATGGAAGTTGCTTCCGGAACAGTAGAATTTATGTTCTCAGAAGATCTCGGAGCAATAGTTTGTGGTGCTGCTGAATGGGCTTCGGCTCCTCCTGCAGGACCGGCTCCAAGACTTACAATTCCTCTTTCTGCCGGTGACGGTATGAAAGTTATCTATTTTGCATCACGTGATGCTGCAGGTAACATAGGTATTGTTGCTGATTCTATTACATTAGATCAGACAGCTCCTGACTTTGTTTCATTCGCTGTTGAAGACCTTAATGGAACGGAATGTTCAGATAACTGGAATGTAAACGTTATAGTTGAATATGGTCCTGATGCTGTCAATGCTGGACTTTATAATGTAACGGGTGGTCCGTATACTTCATATATTTTAGACGGTACTTCTCCTGACACATTAGCATTTAACTTTACTACAGACGGTGACGGTTCATCACATTTGTGTGATGATGTCAACACGGTTTTTGGTGTATTGATTGATGCTGCTACCAACGTTGGAACAGAAGTATCTGACGATATTACAGTTGATTGTGGTATCCCGTCTATCACTTCTGTTTTAGCTTCAGACTTAGACTATGATGGTATAGTTCCGCCTACGATTGCATATTCTAACGATGCTACTGTTAATCTTGAGATTACAGGATTAGCAGCAGATGTGAATGAAGTTCAGGTTTCTGAAACCGGAGCATTTGCAGGAGAAGAAACTTCCTATGCAATCACTCCTCCGGCAGACGACCCACTGAATCTCTCATTTACTCATTCATCTCCAACCGGATGTGCAAATGATGTTATTTATGTCAGAGCATTAGACTGTGCCGGTCGTATCTCCAGTGTTGTCTCAGATGCTATCAGATTCGACTTTACCAATCCGGTTATCGATTCATTCTTAGTCACAACACCAGACCCGACCAATGTCCTGTCAGCTGATTTTGCTATCTTTGCAAATGATAACTGTAATCTGTACAGAATGCAGATATTTGAAGATGGTTATGAAAGCTTAGGTTCCGGATGGATCGTAGATGCTGCATCATTTGCTGGATTAGTCCTTCAGGATGATGGTGATGGTGTCCGTACTATCCATCTCCAGATGCTTGATCAGGCTGGAAACATGTCAGTAACTTCTACAACTGTTGAAGTTGACCAGACTTTACCTTCTGGTACATTTACTGTAGAGCAGTTAGGTAATCCGTATGTAACTCCGGGATATACCAACTCACTGACAGTCCATGTTGATAATATAACATGGGATGCTGATGCAGTTGAAATGGCTATCAGGAATGCTGATGGCTCAAACAATACTGGTTGGATTCCAGTAGCAGCTACCCATGGATCATTTGTTTTATCTCCTTCAGGTGATGGAATCAAATCAGTTGAAATGATCTTTAGAGATGCTACAGGTAACTTCTTACCATGGGCAGAAGCAGTGTCTGTGGATATTCATTATCTGGGTACAGCTCCACCTGCTCCTGCAACAGCCAGTGGTACACCTACAGCTTCTGTAGCCCTTGAATGGGATGCTGTTGCTGAAGCTCAAATGTATTTGGTGAAATTCAATAATTCAGGTGAATACCCGACATACGATCCATTATTAACTCCTGCCCCGCACCCGGCAGATACGATTGAAGGTCTGTTTGCTTATCTTGGCGCAGATACTGATTTCAGTTTTGATGGACCGACTGCTGATATCTATTCGTTCTCAATTTGGACCATAGATTTAGCCGGTAATTTATCAACATCTCCAAATACTGATGTAGTTTCAACTAACTATATATTAGGTGATATCAATCTTGATGATGCTATCACATTTGTCGAAGATTTCGGAACGTTCTCCACAACATACCTCCTATCATCCGGAGATCCGGGATTCCTGGCAGATGCTGATTTTGGACCGACGAGTGATTTAACCGGTACTGGTTTACCAATTCCGGACGGTGTAATCGATATTGAAGATCTTGTTATTATGGGTATGAATTATGATGCTTATAATGCCAGAGTTGCAAATGTTGATCTCCAACATGGAAACGGTAAATTATCCGCACAGGAACTTTTAATAACAGCTGATATTGGTGACTTCCAAAATCAGGATGTATTTACTGTTTCTGTAAACACTAATTATTCCAGCGAAATCAAAGCATATAATCTAATTTTAGAATATGATAATAACGACGCAGAATTAATTTCAGTTGAGGCTGGAGAAATTCATAAGAATGCGCCTGTTGACTTCTTCTACTCTGCATCTGATGAATCATCAATAAATATTACAGGTATGGTTCTAGGTACAAAGTTTGAAGGGGATGAAATGGTTAAGTTGACATTTAGATCAAAATCCGGCAACTTCCGGATCGAAAATAAAGATCTTATTGTGAGAGACAGTCGTAATCATGACATAGATGCTGTCTTTAACGTAGTTGGAAAACTTATCCCGGATAACTTTGTTCTTGAACAAAACTATCCAAACCCATTTAACCCGACAACTACTATACAGTTCTCAGTACCTCATGAAACTGATTATAGTCTGACAATCTTCAATATTACCGGTCAAAAAGTTTATGTCTATGAAGGACATGCCTCTGCTGGCCAGGTTAGTATTGAATGGAACGCAACCAAAAACAGTTCCGGTATATACTTCTATAAACTGGAAGCTGATTCATTTAGTAATACTAAGAAAATGGTTCTGTTAAAATAACCATGATCTTGGATTGGTAAGACGGGTAGAGAAGAGGAGATTTTCTCCTCTTCTCACCCAATATTACCATGTAAATCTTTTTAGGAGGATATTATGAATCTTAAACGCTCGTCTTACCAAACTATTATTAGTTATCTGGTTTGTCTTATGTTGTTCTTTTCTGCACAGGCATATACAGCAGAAATTTATTTAGACCCGGATCCAACATACCTCACAGGTACCATTGGTGAAGAGTTTCAGATGGAGCTGAAGGTAGATGCAAACACTTTAGGATTGCGACTTTTTCAAGTATATATCAAATTTGAATCAAATTACTTAGATACCGTATCTTCGGAATTAGGTCCCTTGTTTGATTTATCCGGATTTTCAAAATATTACAATATGAAACTCGTCTACGACACAGTTACTGCTGATTCAATTCTGAAAGTAGAAGGGCTTTTGTTAGGGCCAAATTCGGTTGTTGATGGTCCAGGTACCGTAGCTATTATAAACTTTAAAACAACCGCTCCTGGTATTGTTGATATGTCAATTCTGGATCATACCCTTACTGATGTTAATAATGACACGATACCATCTACAAGTGTTGGAGCAACAATCTATATCAACACACCACCCGATGATTTTTTACTCCTTACTCCTACTGAAGGTGCCGTAATAAACAAGTTTCCCGGTGATTCAGTTTTCTGTTCCTGGGAATCCTCCCAATCACCTTACCCGGGAGAAAATGTCCTGTATGATTTCGAATACAGTGATGATAATACTTTTCCTTCACCTAACACCATAACGGTTACCGGACTAACTGATACTTTTTACTACATTCCGGTAGATGATCTTGATAATGGTTTTGTCTTTTGG